>NZ_JBHXQZ010000031.1:63673-74097 GCF_042717095.1 Streptomyces sp. NPDC058632
CACCTCCACGCAGTTGCCGCCGGCCTGGTTGCTGTAGCTGCTGCTGCGCCAGTCGGCGTCGTTCAGATCGGGACGGGAGATTCGAGCCACGGTAGTTGCCCTCCATCGTGGATCGGATCATGTCGAGCGACATGAGCGGGGGCAGGGCTGCCGCCCGCAACCGATCGTAAATCACCTTGTATCGAGTGACGTTGATCGGTTCCTCGATGAGTTGGCCATAGTCCGAACCCTCTGTGTAGGCGACTTCCGAGCCGTCCGGCAGAGTCAGAATTGTCAGCGAGCCGCCCATTGCCTCGTGTCCGCCTTGATCAAACGGCAAGACCTGCACGGTGATGTGACGTTCCGCTGTCGCGTCGAGAAGTCGCGCCAGCTGCTTCCGCATCACGGTGTAGCCGCCGATCGGGCGTCTCAGTACTGCTTCGTCCAGGATCACGTACAGCTCCGGACTGCCGGGTGAACTCAGCCGTTCCTGCCGTCCCATACGGGCTGCCACACGCTCTTCCAACTGTTCTTCGCCGTCCAGCAGAGCGTCCAGACTGAGAACGGCATGTGCGTAGTCCTCGGTCTGCAACAAACCAGGCACCACATGAGCCGCGTACTCCCGGACGGCCACCGCCCGCCCCGAGTACTCCATGAACTTCCGCGACCAGTCCGGAAATGCCTCCCGGTACACGTACGGCCACAACTCGACCAGCAGGTCGTCCCCGCCGAGGACGGCGTCCAGCGCACGGGCCAGTTCCAGCGTCGGCTTCGCTCCGGACGCACGCTCGATCTGCGTGATCCGGGTGCTCACCACGTGCGTCCTGGCGCCGAGTTCGGCCTGGGTCAGTCCGGCGGCCGTGCGGAGCCTGCGCACCCGCGCGCCGAACAGGGCGGCCATCGACGTACTGGGGTCAATTGCGTTGGCCAAGGCGTCACTTCCTTTCTTTACGGACCCATAAGTAATGCTGTGTCACCTTTCGAGCGTAGGGCGACGTCCCGATTCTTGGGTACGGAACGTGACAACTCGCGCACCGGGCGAGACGTCTCCGGACCTGCCGAAGAAGAGCACCGACGTACGCCGAAGGACAGACCCGTGCTGGCAGAGCCGACCAAGCCGACCAAGCCGACCGCCACCACCCCGCCCGACGAACCCCGCATCCTGTCGGCGCAGTTCACGTCCTCACCGCGAGGTGCGCGACTGGCCCGGGGCCACGCGGTACAGGCGATGGGGGAGTGGGGGTTTTTGCCGGAGTCGGACCAGTCGTGCACGGTCGCGCTCGTCGTGGCGGAACTCGCGGCGAACGCCGTACAGCATGCCCGCACTCCGGGCCGCGACTTCGCCGTCCGCCTCACCCTGGACGCGACGGCGGACGTGGTCCGCATCGAGGTGGCCGACGCCAACGCGGCGAAACGACCCCCCGAGACCCTGCCCACCGCACCGCCGGAGGGCGAATCGGGCCGAGGCCTCCTCCTGGTCGACACCCTGGCCCAACGCTGGGGCACAGCCCCCCGCCACCCCGTCGGCAAGACGGTCTGGGCGGACGTTTCTCTGGACCGCTCCCGCTACGAGGACGTCTCGACCGGCGACTGCGCTGGTGGGCGCAGGTGATCCAGGAGACCGTCGGGCACGGGGTAGGGGGTTTCCCGCGGAAGGAGCCGCCGCGCGGCCTCCAGGTCGCCGTTCCGTACGTACCCGTGGATCTCGTGGGCGAGGCCGGTGCTGTCGGTGATGTCGGTGATGGAGACCGTCCACTCGTCCGCGTAGCGGCGGGCGGCTTCACCGGCGAGCCCGAGCTGGAGCGAACGGTGGGGAAGGGGCTGCAGGCGCAGATCGCGCTCGGGGTCCCACTGGACACGGGCCGGGGCCCGCTTCAACTGCCGCTTCCAGGAGGCCCGGTCCGAGTGCAGCCCACGCTCGTAGTGGGACAGGCAGCCGTTCGCCAGCGCCCACTCGAAGCCCTCGCGGGTGATCTCGACGGCGAGAACGGTTTCCCGCCTCTCCTTGGTGCCCCACCCGCAGTGGTACATCATCCAGAGGAAGGACGGCTTGATCCACGTCAAGCCTCGCTCGCAAACCCTTTGGCTCGTGTGGTCGCGGGCCTGCGTCGAGGGTTGGTCAGTGCTGAGCGACGCTGCTGTTGCTGTGCTCAGGGCGGCGGGTCCACAGAGATACGTCACTGCTCGTCGCGACGGCGATGGTCTCCCCGGAGGGAGAGAAGCCGAAGGCTCGAAGTTCCGAGTAGGTGGAGTGGAAGATGTGCCACCACTGCTCTCCGTGCGGGCCGGCGTGGGGAAGTCCGCCGTCGACCGAGAGCAGCACACGATCGTTGGGCCAGGCCGGGGTGACCACCTCCAGGGTCCAGCCGTCCTCGGTCGTGGTGTGCAGCCCTCCGCCGAAGAGCCCCGCGATGCGTACGCGGCTTCCAGTGATCGGTCCGAGTCCGGGGCAGGACAGGTCGGCAATCGCGTCGGGGGTGCTGTCTTCGGGATCGGGGTCGCGGTCCCTGGCGATCTTCTCGCCGGTGACGGCGTCGAAGAGACCGTGACCGTCTTGCGAGACGGCCATGACCAGGTCATGGCCGGTGCCGGGATGCGAGGTGAAGCCGATGCCGAGCAGTCCACCGACAGGGGCTCCGTACGTGTTCTCGAAGACGGGCCGCCAGGGCGCGGGTGCGGGAACGACAGGGGCAGCGAGCAATCGGTCTCGTAGTGCCCGCTGGTAGGCGGAGATTTCCGGTTCACTGACGGATTGCTCCACCGGAGCTGCCCTCTTGATCTGCTTCGTCACCTCTTCATGATCTCGCTTCGGCGGGCTGCCGCGCGAAGTCGGGCAGTTGAGAAGATCACGGCATGGCAGCCTCCACCGAACATCCCCCCGATGGCTGGGCCTTCCTCGGAGTCGGAGACCCGTTCCTGGTTGTCCACGATGAGCAGCGCGGCCTTCTCGCCGTGGCAGGCACAGGTGCTCACGGCAGAGCTACGCCGGTCGCAGTCCACAACAGCCGTTCCTTCGCCCGTCGTGCGGTTGTTCGCTCACGCTTCCCCGTCCACGCGCTGGCCTTCCATCCCCGACGTCCGCTGCTCGCGATAGGTACCGGCAGGTACGACGGTGGCTACTTCTTCGAGGGGGAGCTACTACTTCTGCACTTGAAATCGGGCGCGGTCACTTCTCTCATCGAGAACGAGTTCGGCCGTCAGGTTCTGGGACTGGAGTGGCTCGACGAACGGTCGCTGCGTGTCCTCATGGCACCGCCGGACGACTGGCAGGACGAAGCGGCGCACGAGAACGGACACGTCGCCGTCGTGGACCGAGCCGACTGGACCGCCGTCCCCGTCCGGTCACTCAGCGGTCGGGACCTGGCCGGCCCAAGGACCCTCGCACCGCGTCCCGAGCCCCGCGAGGCAGCGCAACGAGCGGTCTCCACACTGCGATCCCTCTGGCAAGCCCAACGAACCGAACCTTCGGAAGACCCATGAAGGTCCACCTACGTCACCGGGACGACACGATGCACCCTGGTCACGGATGAAGTCTGTGAACGCGGCTTGATGACCTATGCCAAGCCTCGTTCACAGCCCCTTGCCAGTCGGGTGCAGCGGCAACCCAATGCAACAGTTCGCCTACTGCGTCCTGGAACTGCCCTGGTTGCCTCCCAGTCACGTTGACCTGCCCGGACGCCCGGGCAGGTTGCCTTTGACGAGTGGATATGCGGGACGACGATTGCTGGATAGAGTCGTCTCGTTGCACCTGGTTGTGGGGACAACCAGAGTGTCTTGGGGAGGGCCTGCAACACATGAGTCGTCGCTCTACTGGTTTTGTCGGCGCGTGGGCCGAGGTGCAACGGCAGCAGCAGCGCCAGCTGGAAGTTGAAGCCAGACGTCGGAGACAGGAAGCTCAGCAAGCGCGCGCCTACCAGCGTCGAACCGCCCAGAGTCACCGCGAGTACAGGCAGGCGGAGGCGCTGCGTCGCACAGAGGAACTGGACGCGCAGGTTGCGTCGTTGCAGGACCTTCTCGCTTCAGGCTGTCAGGCTCCGGCTCTCAGGGTTTCCTCGCTCATGCGCGCCGAAGAGGTCCAGCCCTTCGCTCCAGGACCATTGGCGCAACCCGTGCCGATGCCTGATTTCCATCAGTACCAGACGCAAGGCGGCTGGACTGCCAGCCGCCGGGCCCAGGCGCAGGCCGAAGCTCGGACGCGCTTCGAGCGGGACTGGCAGGCTGCGCAGGCCGCGGAAGCCCACCGGCAGCAACAGCTGGTCTCGTACCAGCGGGAGTACCAGCAGTGGGCCGATGCTCAGCTCGCTGAAGTACGGCGGCACAACGCCGGCGTCGTCGCGGTGACCGAAGGCGTGAGACGCCGGGAGCCCGATTCCGTGGTGGAGCACTTCTCCGCTGTTCTCTATGCCTCAACAGCGTGGCCCGAAGGTTTCCCGCGCCAGGTCGCGGCCGCCTACGATTCCGCAGCCCGGCAGCTGGTGCTGGACTGGGAGTTGCCCGCTTACAGCATCGTCCCTGAGGTCAAGTCCGTCCGTTACATGTCCGGGGCCGACCAGTACAAGGAAAACCCTCGCCCGGTAGGCCAGCGCCGAGCTCTTTACCGGGAGGTCCTCGCGCAGTGCATGCTGCTCGTTCTGCATGAACTCTTCGCCGCTGACGAGCTGGGCGCGCTTGAGTCGGTGGCGCTGAACGGGTTCGTCGACGGACATGACCCTACGACGGGCCGACCGGGCCATATCTTCCTGGCCACTGTCATGGCTTCGCGCTCTTCGTTCCGTGACCTGCACTTGGCACAGGTCGACGCGGGCAGCTGCCTGACTGACGCGCTGCGAGGGCAACTTTCGGCTCGGCCGGACCAGCTCACGCCAGTCCGGCCGGGCCGACGGCCGCAGGATGTCGGGAACCGCGTTGTCGCTCACGGCAGCGATGAGGACCCGGACCTGTATGCCATGGATCCGATTGCCTTCGAGAGCCTCGTAGCTGAGCTCTTCGAAGCCATGGGGATGCAGGCGGTGACGACCCAACGCTCGAACGACGGCGGTGTGGACGTCAAGGCGCTGGACCCGACGCCCATCCGAGGTGGTGAGATCGTCGTCCAGGTGAAGCGCTACCGCAGCACGGTGCCACCCACCGCTGTGCGCGACCTGTACGGGACCGTGCAGGACGCCGGTGCCAACAAGGGTGTCCTCGTGACCACGTCAGGGTTCGGGCCCGGCTCCCACACTTTCGCCAACGGCAAGCCGTTGGAACTGATCTCGGGTCCTGAGCTCGTTGACCTGTTGCATCGGCATGGGCTCCGTGGGCGGCTGGGTGAGAGCGGTCGTCAAGCCGCACCGCAGTCGGCCCTGCCGGGTCCGGACACCGCGTTGCCCGACGACTACAACGTTCTGGGCATGTCGTGGACCGGAAGCGTCGCCTTGGATGTGTGTGCTCTCGTCTGCCGTGGCAACCGAGTCCTCAGTGACGATCACTTCGTGTTCTTCAACAACCCGCAGACACCGGACGGCTCCGTGCGTGCTCTACCTGCCACCGCACCTGACAAGGCCGCGATCTGTGTCTCGTTCGACGGGTTGCCGGAGGAGGCTGACCGATTCGTACTAGTGGCAGCCATCGACCCGGAGGTCAACCCGGACGCCGACCTCTCCGGGTTCACGGACGCCTGCATTCGCCTGCTCGACCCGCAGCTGGCGGAATTGGGACAACTCGAAGTCTCCGACGGCCGGCCACGCGAAACCGCCTTGGTACTCGGCTCCTTCCGCCGAAGGCCGAACGGGGACTGGGACTTCGTCCTGGGTGGTAAGGGCTACGCGAGCGGCCTGGAGGAGCTCGTACAGGACTTCGGCATCGAGGTTGAGTAGATCCGGCTGCTGCGCTGGAGGAGGGCTGTGAATGATGCTTGATGACTCACGTCATCCGGTCCCGCCGCCACGTCGCCGGGAAGCGGCCCCCCCAGGCCGCGGGTCGGCCGATCTCCGGCATGTATGCCTGATGGACGGTGATCGTGAAGCGGTATGAGGGGAGCGGATCCGGTGCTTGGGTTCTGCCACGGTGACAGCGTGCGGACACTGTTCGATGTGCGCCACCGAATTACCCGGGCACCCGACGGCCAATGAGCCGAAGGGCCCCTCTCGCCGGGGGAGGCCCCGGCTCCCCCGGCCGGCGGTTGCCCCACGTCGGCGTCCTGTGCGGCACGGAAGCGTGTCAGGCTACCCCGAACGGGCCCCTCGTCTTCCGATCCCGGTGACTACCGGGAGAATGGGGTACGTTCAGGCGCGTATCCACGGGGGCGGAAGGAGGCACGCGGTGTCGTACGAACCCAAGCTCGCCGCAGCTCTTTCCGGTGCCACGCTGCGCCAACTCTCCCATTGGCGGCACGCCTCCGGACCCAAGGGCGCCGTGCTCGTGCCCGAGATCTCCAGCGAGCGGCCGATCCTCTACTCGTTCCGTGATGTCGTGGCGCTCCGCATCTGCGTACAACTGCGGGAAGAGGCGTCCCTGCAGAAAATCCGACGTGCGCTGAACACTCTCCGCGAAGACCTCGGGGAGGGGGAGCACCTCTCCTCGTACAAGCTGGTCGCGGGCCCGGACACCATCTACCTCGCCGAGCCCGACCACGCCGTGGATCTGATCAAGGGCGGCAACGTGGTCATTCACCAGATGGTGGATGTTCTCGCCCCGTTCTACAAGGACGGCCGCAGCATCCCCGCCCTGCTCACGCCTCGTGAGCACGTCGCGGTCGACGAGTCGGTCCGTGGCGGAGAGCCGGTTATCCAAGGCACCAGGATCCCCGCTTCGGATGTCGCCGCTCTGGTGAGGGACGGCATTCCGCCGGATCGGATCGGTGAGTTCTACCCAGGGGTGACTACTCAGGCCGCTCGCGATGCGGCTGACTTCAGTGAGTACGTCGACAGCTACGGCAGCAGCGAGCCCCGGCAGGTCGTCGCTTGAAACTGCTGCTCGACGAGAACGTTCCTCGGCCTATGACCGAGATCGTGCGGATCCTGCTCACCGCACACGAAGTGATCCACGTTCACGATCTCAATGGCTGGGCGGGCACGAAGGACATCGAGCTCTACGACAAGGCCAGGGCCGACGGCTTCCGCGCCATCATCACCAACGACACCAAGCAGCTCAGCCGACCGATGGAGGTCGCGGCGATCGCGTCGTCCGGGCTGCACCGCATCGAATACAGACAGAACAACAAACACGGTGGTCTGGTGGGACTGGGCTCAGCGATCGCCACCGTGTGCGCGGCTCTGCCCCATGCCCTGTCCGAACCCGAAGCGGCCGACGGTCAGAGACTGGTCTCCCTGACATCGATCGACCCGACCCGGCAGAAACGCCTCCAGATCACAGACCCGGCTGCCACACCCCCGAAGCACTGGCCGGGCCGTCTGCCGGGGTCCGGAGCTTGAGAGCCCTCAGTTCTCGCCAGGTGGGATGAGGCGATCGGCGCTCTCCGCACCGTTCAGGAGCGAGTGCACGGCCGGGCAGACACCAGAGGGCCGCGTCCACCGTGGTGACGTTGCCGGAAGCCGACCGACATCGGCCACTGGCCGATCCGCCCTCTTACCGATCCCCGCTGAGCTGTCGAAACTGCTCCCCGGGGCACAGGGGGAGGGGCCGGATGGTGACGACGCCACGGAAACGAAGGCGAAGGCGATCGGCGGCGAGGAAGCGCCGGGAGAGGCGCCTCAAAGCGATCCGGGCAGGCGCTGTGGCCTGCGGCGGCTGTCTCGTCCTGCTGATCGTGTTCTGGCAGGCGATCTGGCCGTACGTCGTCGGCGGACTCGTACTCGCCGGGGGCGGCGTCGGCGGATGGTGGCTGCGGCGTACGCATCGGCTGGTCAGGGAACGGGACGGCCGGTGGCGGGAGGAGGAGGCCCTGAAGGCCGGCCACCGCTCGCTCGCCGAGGTAGACGCGATGTCGGGAGGCCGGTTCGAGGACTTCGTCGTGGAGCTGTGCCGGCGTGACGGCTGCACCGAAGTACGCCGGGTGGGCGGCTCGCACGACAACGGCGCGGACGTGCTGGGACGCCTGCCCGACGGCCGGAGCATGGTGATCCAGTGCAAGCGCTACTCACCGAAGGGCAGGATCCCGAGCCGTGAGGTCCGGGACCTCCTGGGCGCGAGGGTCCATTTCAAGGTCGATGTCGCGATCTTCGTGACGACCACGTACTTCACCGCACCGTCCGAGCGGACCGCCGTGCAGAACGACGTCATCGCGGTCCACCGGGACCACCTCGGCCTGTGGAACAACGGCGCCTCACTCCTGTCCCTCACCGCGGTGAACGGCGCGGGCCAGGGCGACCGAAGGCACCGCGTCCGCTGGAAGGAGACGTACGAGTAGGGAGTTCCGGGCTGAGCAGGGCGTAGACGGCGTCCGCCACCTGCGCGGCCGTCGAGACGACCGCCACCCGCTCGGCACAGGCATCGGCCTCGGCGCAGGCCTCGGCGCAGGCATCGGCTTCGGCGTCGGTCCGTATGTCGAAGAGGAGCGGGCGAGCACCCCGATCCGGCCTCCTGGATCGCTCGATCGCACAAATGGGCGCAGAATACGATAAATGGACCCCGTACGTCGGCGTAGGCCGTTGGGGAGTGACTGGTGTGCTTGAGGTCCCGCTTTGGCTGTGGCTGGCGTTCGCCGCGACCGTGGTGGTGTCGCTGGCGGTGGACCTGCTGGCCCATCGCACCGCGCACGTCATCGGCTTCAAGGAAGCCGGTGCCTGGAGCGCCCTGTGGGTGGGCCTCGCCCTGATTTTCGGTGCGGTCGTCTTCCTGGTTCTCGGCACGACGGCGGGCACGGAATACACCACCGCATGGCTCCTGGAGAAGAGCCTGTCGGTCGACAACCTCTTCGTCTTCGCCGTGATCTTCGCGTACTTCAAGGTGCCCCGCGCCTACCAGCACCGTGTGCTGTTCTTCGGTGTCATGGGCGCCCTGATCTTCCGCGGGATCTTCCTCACCCTCGGCGTCGCCGTGGTCAGCCGCTTCACCGCCGTGCTCTTCGTCTTCGCCGCCGTTCTTTTCTACAGCGCCTACAAGCTCCTCAAGGGCGAAGAGGAGAGCTTCGACCCGGGCAGGAGCTTCGCCGTACGGCTGCTCCGCAAGATCATGCCGGTCCGCGACGAGTACGCAGGCATGAAGTTCTTCGTCAAGGAAGCCGGCAAACGCGTGGCCACTCCGCTCCTGGCAGTGGTGGCCGCGATCGAGGCAGCCGACCTGATCTTCGCCGTCGACAGCGTTCCCGCCGTTCTCGCGGTCAGCGACGACGCCTTCATCGTCTACACCAGCAACGCATTCGCCATTCTCGGTCTGCGGGCCCTCTATTTCCTGCTCGCGGGGCTTTTGGACCGGTTCCACTACCTGGGCAAGGGCCTCGCGATCATCCTCGCCTTCATCGGCGTCAAGCTCATCCTTCAGGCATCCCACAAGATGATCAGCACCAGCGTCCCCGAGATCCCCTCACCGGTCAGCCTCGCGGTCATCGTCGTCATCCTGGCAGGTTCCGTAGCCCTCAGTCTGCTCCGGCCCGTCCCACTCCACCCGGTGCCCGCCGGTCCGGACGAGAAAGCGGCCTCGTCGCCGGAGTCGGCCACCACCGAGACCCCCGGTTCGGACGGAGGCGCCCGTACCGAGCAGGACCAGGACGGGGAGGATCCGCCTCGACCGGCAGGCTGATCGACGCCGGAGGACGCGTGCACGTTCCCCGTGCCCTTCTGCGACCGCGGAGCCTACTATTAAAGAATGAGTAAAGCCGAGCATGAGGCCAGCCCCCGGGCGGCGCTTGTCTGCCCGGTCTGCAAGCAGCCCGTGACCACGAGGGTGAAGGGGCGGCACAAGACCCTCGGAATCTTCGTGCCCGTGTGGCGCCCCGGCCCCTGTCACAACGCCGAGTGCTCCGAATACCTGAAGGACTCGAAGCAGTCCGGGCACCGGGACCACTGACACGGTCGAGTGACACGGTCGAGTCGGGGACCTCGCCTCCGGCATCCCCGTCCTCAGGCGGATGCCGACGGGGGAGAGCGCCGTCATGGCCATCACCGTGATCGTGGTGGCCGCCCTCGACACCATCGAGACCAAGTACGCCCGGCGGGGCAAGACCGTGGAGATCAGCGGACTCGACGACCCGAGCGCCGACCTCCACGGCAAGTTCACCGGCGAACTCGCCGGCAGCCACTGACCCGTCCCCACGAAACCCGGGAGGGCCGCGACCGAGGGCGAATTCGAGGGGCCTTCGCCATGCCCGCCGACGGCCCTTCGCCGAAGCGGGATCGGGGTCGGCGGCGGACCGCACCCTTGAGGGCGAGGGCCCGGTGGGCCCGGTGGGAGGGGCGCAGCGCAGTTGCAGGGGGAGGCCCCGGACGGAGGCCCCGGACCCGGCGTGGCATCACCCGACCCTTGTGCGGTCATCGGGCGGTGACGGTCCCGGTGGCCTCTGCGTCGTC
>NZ_JBHXQZ010000032.1:0-73681 GCF_042717095.1 Streptomyces sp. NPDC058632
CCTACGCCATGCCGCCCGCGACTGCCACAGGCCCCTGACCGCCCTCGGCCTCACCGGATGAATCCGGACAGATCTCGATCATGCAAGGGACCCTGCCTGATCACCCGTCTCACCCACCGCCGGCCTCCACCGTCGACCACATCCTGGCTTGGTGATGTCACCACTCCCCGCATCCCGGGGGGACCTCACCCGCCCGCCCTGCCGTGGCCGTGGCCGTGGCCGCGCCGCAACGTGCTCGACATCACCCCCGGCATCAACCAGGCCTCCGCAGAAGCGGCCATCGCGGAGACCGGCGGCGGTGCGGCGAAGGCTGGTGGGATGCTGCCCGGACGCGGTGAAACGAGGTCGGACCTGCGACAGGGAGAAGGGGGGCGTGTCCGGTGACGCGGCCGGTGGTGACGGAAAGCCGGTCCAAGCGTTCGCGGGAGTGGACGAAGGCGGTGCCGTCGCTGACCTTCGGATGCGGGAAGCGTTCCGCGAGCTGTGCTTCGAAGGCGTCGACGGCGTGCAGGCCGCGGAGCCGGACCACCACGAGCAGGTTGTCGGAGCCGCTGACGGACACGGCGGGGCGGACCTCCTCCCTCCGGGCCGGCGCGTTGCCCGTGCCGCGAGATGGGTGCGGGGGACCACCGTGCGGTGGAACACGCGTCGAGAGCCCCGCGAGGGGGTGGGCCAGGTCGCAGCGGAAGGTGATGGCACCGTCCCGCCATCCGCTGAAGCCGGCGACGGACGGTGTGCTCGCTCATCCCGGTCGCCGCCCCGCGGTCGAGAGAGCCGAGGCGTCCGTCAGGGCGAGGCTGACGGATTCGAGGGTCCGCGCGCGGCACCGCACCTCGACGTAGACGACGGTCGCGGATTTCGCCGCGTCGTACGCGGTGACCCGGGTCGGGCCGTTCGCGCTCAGTCGTTCCCGATGGGGCCGCCGCAGTCGCGTCCACTCCCGTTCGAAACTTTCGAACGTTGCGTACATCCTTGCGTTGCATCCCTTCCCTGTCTCATTCCATCCCGCACGGTGATTCGCGTGAGAAGTAGCCTGAACAGCAAAGATGCACTCGACATGACCTCTTCTGGTTAAGGAAATGTTTCCGAAAGACCGTCGAAAGTGTTGACAGGGTCATTGCGCTTTACGAAAACTGTGGCCACCGAACGACAGGAGACCGTCGTTCCCCTCACGTCATGTGGCCGGGGATGGCGGTCGGTCGTTGCGGCACGACGACGGGTGACCCCCGCCGTGTTCCATGCAAGGCCGCAGGCAGCAGAAGCCGCCTGCCCCCACCAGCCTTCATCGGGAGGACGCATGCAACAGGACGGCACGCAGCAGGACCAGATTCAGCAGAACCCCGCTCCCTCCAGCGGCTTGAGCCGACGAGGCTTCCTCGGCGGCGCCGGCACCGTCGCGCTCGCCACCGCGTCCGGACTGCTGCTGCCCGGCACCGCCCACGCCGCCACCACCATCACCACCAACCAGACCGGCTACGACGGCATGTACTACTCGTTCTGGACCGACGGCGGCGGCTCCGTCTCCATGACGCTCAACGGCGGCGGCAGCTACAGCACCCGGTGGACCAACTGCGGCAACTTCGTCGCCGGCAAGGGCTGGAACACCGGCGGGCGCAGGACGGTCCGCTACACCGGCTACTTCAACCCGTCGGGCAACGGCTACGGCTGCCTCTACGGCTGGACGTCGAACCCGCTGGTGGAGTACTACATCGTCGACAACTGGGGCAACTACCGGCCCACCGGCGAGTACAGGGGCACCGTCCACAGCGACGGAGGCACGTACGACATCTACAAGACGACGCGGTACAACGCCCCCTCCGTCGAGGGCACCCGCACCTTCGACCAGTACTGGAGCGTCCGGCAGTCGAAGGTCACCAGCGGCTCCGGCACCATCACCACCGGCAACCACTTCGACGCCTGGGCACGCGCGGGCATGAACATGGGCCAGTTCAGGTACTACATGATCATGGCTACCGAGGGCTACCGGAGCAGCGGAAGCTCGAACATCACGGTCAGCGGCTGACCTCTGTCCGGCGAACAACCGGCTGCGGGCTCCGTCCCCGTGGCGGATCCCGCAGCCGTGGCGAACTCGCCACCGCGGTGGGGGCGCCCCCGGCCGAAGGCTGGGGGAGGTCGACCGGTGAAGCTTCCCCTTGATCGTGGACACCTGGAGACTGGGGCGTGAGCGCCCAGAGGAAGCTGTGCCAGGTGGGAGGCAAGTACACGAAGCGGTACTCGGAGGAGTACAAGCGGGACGCGATCGAGCTGGTGCGGTCGTCGGGCCGGACGGCACCAAGGTCAGTGCGGCGGCGTGCGCCGCCAGGCGCACGGAACGTGGGACCGGCGGTGCGGCCCGTGCGGGCGTTCCGGCAGCCAGGGCGTCA
The DNA here is from genome assembly GCF_042717095.1 of Streptomyces sp. NPDC058632. Lineage (NCBI taxonomy): Bacteria > Bacillati > Actinomycetota > Actinomycetes > Kitasatosporales > Streptomycetaceae > Streptomyces > Streptomyces sp. NPDC058632. The sequence goes on from NZ_JBHXQZ010000032.1 coordinate 2,385, forward strand.
GGCACGGCGGCTTGCCGCTTCCGGCGGTGCGGGTGCCTTCGCGATCTCGGCGTGGACCACCTTGAAGCCGCCCTTGATCACGGTCGTGAACGGTGCGGGGGCCATGCACGTACCGGCCTGCGGCCTGAGGTGCCGGCCGTTCTCGTCGATGAGCTCGGGGTCGAAGTTCACCACGCCCCAGGAGAAGCCGAGCCGGTCCGGCTCGCCCCTGGCGCCCTGCTGGACGCTGATGCCGAGGCGGGCGCCGGTCTCCTCGACGTTCGACTTTGTCACGACCGCGGTCAGGGTTGCCGTCCGGCCACTGGTGACCAGGCAGTCCACTTTGGCCTCCGCCCACCCCGCGTCTCCGTCAGGGAGAGTGTGGGAGATCTTCAGCGTGCCCCGGGCATCTGTGGGCAGACCCGAGGGGGCACTGGGCGGCAACGGGCGGGTGAACGGTGTCTGTTCGGCGTGGATGGTGAAGCGGATGTCGTGGTCGATCGACTCGATGTAGGAAATGCGTGCTTTTCCATGAACGCTCGCGGTCTTCGCCGGACTTTTCTCGGCGGACGGAGCCGGGGCTGCAGGAGCGGGCCCTCACGTGACCTGCCTCGGCGAGTCGTCCTGGTGTCCGGGGTGGGTGGTCGCCGCCAGCGAGCCGAGCAGGCGGAGCGCGTCCGCGGTCCGGGTGCCCTCCTGGGCGTGGTAGACGATCAGCTGCTGCCCAGGGGCGGAGCGTACGTCGAAGGTCTGCATGCGCAAGGTGAGCTCACCGACATCGGGATGCAGCAGGACCTTCACGGCGTCGCTCTTGCCCCGTGCGTCTCGCCTCTGCCAGAGGCCGGTGAACTCGCGGCTGCTCTTCGAGGCCGTCTGCAGTACCTCGTGGATCCGCGGGTCGTTCGGCCGGGCGCCCTCCAGGAAGCGGAATCCCGCGACCGCGTTGGCCGCGGCCTTCTCCCAGTCCGCGTGGAAGGAGCGGACCGACGGGTCGAGGAACATCGCGAGCAGCACGTTCGCGCCGGGTTGGAGGTGGGGGAAGACAGCCCGCCCCAGCGTGTTCGTGGCCAGAACGTCGTAGGCCCGTCCCAGGAGCAGAACCGGCGTGCGGTCCCACAGTTCGGCCAGTGTCAGCAGCTGGGGGTCGGCTCGCTCGATGCTGCCCTCGTGGCGCGGGAGCGGGGAAGTGCCCGCGATGCGGTGCAGGTGCAGCCGGCCGTCGTCGTCCAGCAGCAGCGCGTCACTCAGGGCATCCAGGACCTGCGGCGACGGGCGCCGCTCACGGCCCTGCTCCAGTCGCAGGTAGTAGTCGACGCTGATGCGGGCCAGCATCGCGACCTCTTCGCGGCGCAAGCCTGGAACGCGTCGCCGCCCGTCCCGGGGCAGACCGACGTCGGTCGGCGTCACCTGCGCACGCCGGCTCCGCAGGTAGTCGCCCAGTTTCGTTGTCATGTCGCTCAGGCTAGGCTCCCGAGCGGCTGGGAGCCTGGTCCCAACGCCCCCAGGACGGACGTGGTCCGCCGCCGTCTCTCATCCCGTCGAGGGTGCCCGAGCCCCGTGGACCGGGGCCGGCCGGGGTCCAGGATGTGCACCCTGGCGGACGCGAACGGACTGTCCCTTCTCGTCGGCGTCTCAGCCGCCGACGTCCACGACGGCGGAGGCCGAGCGACGGTCAGGGCAGGAGCTGCTGCTCCATGGCGAAGACAGCCACGCCGGCCCGGGTCCGTCGCCCGGTCTTGTCGTAGATGTGCCCGAGGTGATGGCCCACGGTGCGGCTCGATATGGACAGCTCGGCGCCTATCTGATGGTTGGTCAGGCCGCGGGCGGCCAGTCGCAGTACTTCGATCTCCCGCGCCGTGAGCCCGGCCGGCCGGCCGGGCCGGGACGGCCGTCCGCCCGCCGCCCGGAGCACGAGGTCGCAGGCGGTGCGGTCCAGGGTGCCGGAGTCCGCCTCCCGCGTCAGGTGTCCTGCGGCCTCGTCGGCGGTGAAGGCGTCCCGGTGCGCCCGCGGCTCGGTCAGTGCGGCGAACACGTCGGCGGCGGCGAGAATGCGGGCCGCGGGAGAGGTACGGGCCCCGGAGTCCCCGCGGTGGTAGCCGCTGCCGTCGAGGCGCTCGTGGTGCGCGGCGGCGATCGGTGCCAGCGGAGCGAGCGCGGGCACGCGTTCCAGTACGCGCTGGGTCCAGTACGTGTGCATCCGCACCCGCTCCATGTCGGCGGTGCTCAACGGCCCGGGCCGGTCCCAGACGTCTGCGGAGATCCCGGCCCGCCCCAGGTCGTGCAACAAGGCCGCGCACCGCAGCCGGGTCACCTCGTCGAGGGCGAGACCTCCCAGCCGGCCGGCGCTCTCCGCCAGCCGCGCGACGTGCTCGCTGTGTCCGACCAGCCACTTGCCTTTGAGGTCCACGAACCTGCCGAGAACCGCGCACAGGCTGGAGACCTCCTCGGCGGGCACCATGACGTACGGCGGCGGTTCGGCGGTCACCGCGGAGGCGACGGCATCGGGTTCACGAAGTGAGGCGAGCACCACCGTGGCATCGGCTGCGAACGCACGCGCCAGTGCGGGATCGAGGTGGCCGCCGGCACGCCCGACCACCTGCGAGACGGCGGCCGGCTCGCCGCCCTTCGCATGGGCCAGGACAGCCTGTTCGGCCACCTGGACGACGCGAGCGGCGAAGGAAAGGTGCTCGCCCGCGGCTCCGTGGGGGATTCCCTGCCCGTCCCATCGTTCGTACACGTCGTTCAGCGCCGTGAGGGTCTGCGGCAGCACACCGAGACCCGAACCGAGCGCCTGGCCGGCCTCGCAGCCGTTGCGCATGGCCTCCACCCCGAGCGTGGGCAGCACCTCGGTCAGCGTGTCCGTCAACCGCTGGGCCGTCTCGTGCGTCCAGCCACCGAGCCGGAGCAACTGCTCTGCCAGCGGCACCTCGTCACTCGGGTCGAGGTACTTCAGCGCGCTCTGGAACGCCACTTCGTCGCCGAAGACCGCCGCGAGTTCGGGAGCGAACGACGTGCAGCCGACCGAGCGCAGCAGTGCCGTCTCGTAGACCGCCCGGCAGGTCTCCCGGTCGCCCGCGAGGACGTCGCGGGCGAACACCGTGGCGACGACGCAGGTGCGCAGCCCTTTTTCGAAGGTCATGCCTGCGGCCAAGTCGGTCGTCAGGGACAACGCCGCCAGCACCTCGGCCAACCGAACCTCTTCCACCGATCAAGCGTAACTGCCCCTCCTCGGCGCCCCGGCCCCGTCCGCCCGCGCTCCTCACGCACAGGACGCGCACCGGCAGCCGCGAGGCGAGGAGAGCGAACACGCCTCCCACGGCAGGTAGACCAGCGGCATAGGTCGAACAGCCGATGTCCGTCGGTCGCTTTACGAGGAGGATCTGGCGGAGGCGGGCGCGGGCTCGGCCGCAGCGCTCGGAACCGTGTTCCGCGCCCCGGCGGCGGGCTGCCGGGGCGCGCCTGCCGCCCCTCGACACAGCACGGAGGTTCCGCATGACCACGCACCAGCACGACGAACACACCGCCACAGGGAGCGCGGTGGTGGAAGCGTTGTACAGCTCGCTCGCCCAGGGTGACGTCACCGCGCTGCTCGCGGGACTCGACGAGCGGATCGAATGGGTCGTTCCGCCGGGTCTGCACTACGGAGGCACCTACCGGGGACCCGAGGAGGTGCTCAGGAACGTGTTCTCCCGTTTCGTCACCGAGTGGCAGGACTTCACCGTCGCCCCTGCGGAGATCATGGAGGCCGGGGGCCGTGTCATCGCACTCGGCTACTACAGCGGCAGAAACCTGGCGACCGGGAAGCCCATGAGGACACGCTTCGTGCACGTGTGGCGACTGCGGGACGGTGTCCCCGTGCACTTCGAGACCGTCCTCGACACCCACACCATGGTCGCCGCGATGTGAACCGGTTTTCTCCGGCAGCCGAGCAGAGCCACGCGAAGCCCGTTGCCGCACGCACAGCGCAGTACTCGTGGAACCGCGACGCGGGGCAGGCACCCGCCCCTTCGGGGGCGATCCGGTCGAACGTCCCAGGCTCCGGCCCATCTCTGAATCGAAAGACGCAGCACATGACTTTGTTCGAGCATGATTTCGTCGCGGCGGGTTCCGCCGAACCGCCCGGGAACGACACGGGGCGCATGCTCCAAATGATGACCGGGTACTGGGTGACCCAAGTAGTGCGGACCGCAGCCGAACTGCACATCGCCGATCACCTGTACGCCGGCGGTGCCACGCCTGCGGAAGTGGCCGCGGCGGAGTCACTGGACCCGGACTCGACCTTCCGGTTCCTGCGGGCGTGCGCTTCCCTCGGGCTCGCCGCGTCGACGGACGGGAAACGGTTCGTCAGTACGTCCCTGCTGGACACCTTGCGCACCGACGTCCCGGGTTCCCTGCGGGGCCTGGCGCTGTGGGGCGGGGCCGAGTCGCACTGGCTGCCCTGGGGACGGCTGTCGGACGCGATCCGCACCGGCACCACCCAGGCGGAAGCCGCCCTCGGCACCTCCTTCTTCGACTGGCTTGCCACCGTTCCCCGAGAAGCCGAGGTCTTCACCAGTGCCATGACCGCCATGACGCGCGGTCTTGCCCACCATTTGGCGGACGTGATCGAGCTCAAGGGCGCCGAAGTTGTCGTGGATGTCGGCGGCGCCGGCGGCAACCTCGTCCAGACACTCATGCAGCGGCATCCCGGACTGACCGGGGTGGTCCTCGACCTCCCGCACGTGGGTGCCCAGGCGGAGGCCTCCGCGTCGAGCCTGGGCGTCACGGACCGGTTCACCTTCGTCGGCGGCGACTTCTTCGAGGAGGTGCCGTCCGGGGACGTGCACCTGCTGAAGTTCGTCCTGCACGACTGGGACGACGATGCCTGCGTGCGCATCCTGCGCAACTGCCGCGAAGCGCTCGAGCCGGGTGGACGCGTGCTGGTGATGGAGCTCATCGTGGACGAGGTGGGCACACCCGGCCTGGAGCCACTGATGGACCTCAACATGATGGCCCTGTCGACCGGACGCGAGCGCAGTCTCGACGAATTCGAGAACCTCTTCGAACGGGCCGGCCTGACGCTGACCAGAACGACGGCGTCCGCGTCCCTGGTCTCCGTCCTGGAGCTCGCGCCGCCCAACCCTCGCTCAGAGCACTGAGGTTGGTGCTCAGAAGAATCAACGTACGTGCAGCAGTGGACACATCCGTGTGGGAGAACCGTGAACACGATCACGGACCCGGCTTCTTCACGACAGCGGCCGGCCCGCGTCCCATCAGCTCGCTTCGCCTTGGCCGGTGTCTGTTCGCTGTGGCAGCTGAAAACATCACCGGAGTGGTCGGAGCGGGGCAGGCGTGACGGTAGCAGTGGTGGAGAGTTCGCCCGAAACGTTGCCGGTTTCGTGCCGAACGGCTCGCCACCGGACCACCGTCCAGTCCTGCTCGATCCAGCATCGCCGGCCGGTCCACCATGCCCGGGGCCGGTCGGCGAGACGAGAGCGACGACGCCGCGAAAGAGTGCCCGACGCCAAAGGCACCTGTGCGCGGGGCGGTGGACGCCTGGCTCAACCGGGGCGGCGACCGCGACGGAAAGCCCGGCTGGGTGGAGCGAGGACAGATCGCCAAGGGCGGTCTCCACGACCCCCTGCGTGAGCAGATCCGTTTCGCCGACCTCGATGGTGACTACTTGAAGGTGGATGACGAGACCGGGGCGGTGGACGCCTGGCTCAACCGGGGCGGCGACCCGGCCTGACGTCCGGGGGTGACCCACACCGAGGGGCGGGCCGGGCCGGCCCGCCCCTCGGCGCGCCCCCACCTGCGGGCCGCTGCCCCCGACCACGCGCCCGCGAACGCGGCCTACGGTGAGCCGGACCGGGCGCACGACGGTGTACGGGTGAGGCGATGGGGCGCGCCCACCGTGGAAACGTGCCGAGAGCACTCGGGAGGACCGGTGGAACTCGGGACCCAGCCGGTCGCGGCGCGTGCGGCACCAGGCGGATCGTGGCCTCGGCCCCTCCGCTGGGGGCTGACCGTGCCGCCGTTCCCCGGTGCCGCACGCCCGGGCGCGGAACGTGCCCCGGCACATGATTCCGGGGCCGCGCGAGGAATCAGCCCAGGTGCATGATGTAGCCGACGTGGTGCAGTTCGTCACCGCGGAAGTACCCCACGGCCCAGAAACCGAGGTCGTCCAGGTAGTCGATCCGGTCGCCGTCGATCCAGTACCGGCCCTGATAGGCGTGCGGCCGGCCGCCCCGTGTCTCGTCGTAGCGGCCGTCGGCGGTGAGCTCCTGGTGCAGGAAGTCCTCCTGGTCGATCCAGACGCCGACCCGCGGGCTGCCGGTCAGGTCCGGTGAGGCCGGGATGCCCACCTCGGGGGCGGTGGCCCGGCCGGGGGCGTCGCGGCCGGCCCACAGTACGGGCCGGCCGGCCGCGACCAGTGCGCGGACCTGCTCCGGCCGGGACATGAGCGTGGCCAGGGCGCTCGGCACGTCGGCGGCGAGCTCGTCGGGCACCACCAGCAGGTCGCTGGTGTTGCCCGGGGTCAGCGTCGCGACGTGCTCCGAGCGCTTACCGCGGCCGCCGGCCAGCGCGACGGTGTCCACGACGGCGGGGACGATGGTCGTGCCCGTGGAGTCGACGACGATGGCGTTGTCGTCCTCCGCCGCGGTGAACAGGGACGGGCCGACCGCCACGATCAGGGAGCCGACGAACAGGATGTCGGCACCGGTCATGGTCCCGATCAGCGGGTCCATCGTCAGGATGCGGGCGTTGGTGAACAGGACGGGACGTCCCGCGTCGTTCGAGAGGATCTCGTCGAGGGCCTTGGAGTTCCAGCCCGCGATGTCCGTGTCGGTGATGCTCATTGCTCACTTCTCAGGTGGTCGGTTCATCGGTGTGCACGGTGCGCGAAGTGCGCTGCTGCGAGCCGTCGGGGGATGGGTGGCGCCGGACGGCTGCTGCACCATCAGCTTCGGCGCGTTCCGGAGTCGGAACCAGGCCGCCATGTCCCCAGGTTCACCGCACCCACGGTGAGTGCCGCCCGGTGCGGTGGTGAGCGAGGAGCGGTCCCGGACGGCCTGCTCAGGGGGCGGGACGGTGATCATGACCACCGTGGACGGTGGGTGCGCGGCACCCAGGAAGCCCTCACCTGGGAGGGCGGCGGCCTGGTTGCGTCCCGCCGCAGGGCCGAGGGTGGGGCCATGACAAGCAACGACACACCCCGCGATGCACACCCGTACGTCGGGATGTGGGTGACCGCGGACGGCTACATCCGCCAGGAACTGCTGCCGAACGGCCGCTACGACGAGGCCCGGGGCAACCGCCGGAGCGCCTACACCGGCCGCTACACCGTCACCGGCAGCCACCTCGACTACGTCGACGACACCGGCTTCACCGCCACCGGCGACGTCCGCGACGGCGTTCTCTTCCACGAGCACCTCGTGCTCCACCGCGAGGGCGATCCACGCGCCCGGCAGGGGGCCCGGCCATGACCAAGATCCAGCTGCGGGTGACCTGAGCCGCCATCACCAAACCGGCGAACGTTCGCCGCCCGACGGGGCACAGCGACCGCGAGGCTCTCGTCGCCCTGCACGACGACCCGGAATCCTCCGGTGCTTCGTGCATCGGGGACGGCGCGTTCGAGCCGGGCAAGCATGTCCGCGTCGATGTCCTGGCCGGTCACAGCCGGTGGACGGGGTGCGTCCGAGGCGCGGTTCCTCACGCTGCAGAGCCCGTTCGGCCCTGGGAATTTCGGCATTTCGCACATCAAGGATCTGCCCTTGGACTGCCTGGCCGGAGAAAGCAGCTGCCGGGGCAGCGCGATCGCCTGCGCGACGACACCCGACGACGTGCTCAACGAACTGTTCCCGGCTCCGTACTGAGGGGGAGTGAACGGCCGGGGGCAGGACGGCGCGGACGCACGGCTGTATGCCTGGGTTCCACGAGCTGAAGAGGCTGCCCGCCACCGCACCCTTCCCGGAGGCGGTGCGACACGTCGCGGATTACCGATGGCTGCGCTTCGTGGCATTGACGGACTGGTTCCGCCACGACACGTCGGACGCGGTTTTCGCCGTACTCGATCCCACCCGGGCCCGGGTCGTGGTGCTGGCGGCGACCGACACCGACGCCGACCACGAGGTCCTGCGCGCGGAGCTGCCTGATCCCGCTGACGACATGCGGAATGCCCGCCGGAGAACCGGCGCCGACCGGGCCCGCCGGCGGGGTCGCGAAGCCGCCCGTCTGCCCTGTCGTCGAGTCCGACGCCCCGAGGGACGCCGACCGAGCCGGCTGCGGCGCGGGCGGACGGGATGGATGCCGCACCGTCAACCGGAGGTCGTCCATCGTGCGCAAGGCGGCTCGGGCGGGCCCGCCGTGGTCAACCGTCGGGAAGGCTCGATCGCACCCGTCGAGGAATCTCGATCGGACTCTGTTCAAGTTCCCCTCTCCTGGCTACGTTACCCCCAGTAACAGATGCGGGCCTGTCCGACGGCGCGCCGCCCACCCCTGCCTCTGGAGTTCACCATGACGCTTTCCGCTACCCGTCGTCGTCGCCGTCGGCGCCCCTTCGGCGCGGCCGTCCTTGTCGCCGCGGGACTGACCGCAGGCGCGCTGCCCACCGTCCCCGGCTCGGCCGGCGCGAGCGAGACCCCGAAGCCGGCACGGGAAGCCGCCTCGGAGGAGCTCAAGGAGGTGTTCTTCGTCGGCAACAACTGGGAGGGCACCGCCGACGTCATCAACTCCCGTGGCGACTACGCCAAAATCGGCCGGATCAACATGATCCCCGACAAGAAGGAACGCCTGCGGGAGATCTACCTCAACCCCATCAAGCTCGCCTTCTTCCTCGGTATCCGGCTCGGCCCGGGCGAGGGCCACGACCAGTACGTCGACGACATGTACACCACGAAGGACGGCAACGCCGTCGTCGCCTCCCGGCCGAGTTTCGCCGACGTGGTCTCCATCGACGTGGGGAGCGGAAAAATCAACTGGCGCTTCCCGGTGTCCGGTTTCCGCTCCGACCACATGGCGGTCTCCCCCGACGGCACTCAGGTCGCCGTCTCCTCCTCCACCTCCAACACCGTGCACGTCCTGGACATGGCGACGGGCAAGGAGGCGGGCAACTTCAAGACGGGCGACAAGCCGCACGAGAACGTGTACACCGACGGCGGCAAGTACCTCTGGAACATGGCCATCGGCGAGGTCAACACCGACATGGACGCGCCCTGGCAGGACTTCACCAAGGGCGACCGCCGCATCACCATCGCCGACGCGAAGACCTTCCAGGTCAAAAAGATCATCGACATGCGCGAGCGGCTCGACGCCTTCGGTCGCAAGGACCTGTCCGACGCGCTGCGCCCCGTCGCCTTCACGCCCGACGAGTCGAAGATGTACTTCCAGCTCTCCTTCTTCAACGGCTTCGTCGAGTACGACGTGCACAATGACGAGATCACCCGAGTGAAGACGCTGCCGAAGAACCCGGACACCAGCGACGAACGCACCACCTACGTCAACGACTCCCGCCACCACGGCATGTCCATGAGCCCCCGGGGCGACAAGCTCTGCATCGCCGGGACCATGGACGACTACGTCACCGTCGTGAACCGCGAGACGCTTCAGGAGGGCCCGCTCGTCACCGCCTCCAAGCCGTACTGGGCCACCGTCAGCGGAGACGGCAAGCACTGCGTGGTGTCCGAGAGCGGCACCGACCAGGTGACGGCGATCGACTTTGCCACCGGCAAGAAGGTCACCTCCATCCCCGTCGGCGACCACCCGCAGCGGGTCCGCCTCGGCCACGTCCCCACGGACTGGACCGGCCCCACCACAGGCTGAGACGCTTCGGAGCCCGAGTCTCACGCCGCTCCAACCCGCACCCGCCGGATCCGGTCTCGCCCCCGCCGCACCGGATCCGACGGGATGGGCGGGTGCGCGTTCTCCCCCCACTCCCAGCCCGGATTGCGAAGCACGCTGCGGGCTGAGGCTGATCCCGGGGGTGGGCACCGGGTTTCATGCGGACGAGTGACAGCGTACGTGTCGTGATCAGTTCGTGATCAGTTGTTGTTCGGAACGCGGCTGGTGTGAGCCGAGCGCGGAGGGGCGACGGCGTCGGTTGTAGTACCAAAGCCGGCGGAACAACTCGAGCCGGGTCTGTGCCGTCGAGGGTCCCGGCGGGACCGGATCGGGGGTATGCCCTTCACGGAGCGGCTCTCACCGTCACTCACCTCGTCGGCGTGATCCGCGCGGGACGGTGCCGGGTGACCTGGCGGAACGTGAGGCGATCTCCCATTTCAGCCCAAGACATCACCCCGTGTGGTAGATGGGCAGCCTGAACGCATCCGTCTGCCCCGGCACCCCGTACGGGGTGCCGGGGCAGACGAATGCGTGGGGAGTGCGAGGGTGGCGAGGTCGGGGTGGGTGCGGCCGGGCGCTTCGGCTGTGCCGGGCCGCACCCGTGGTTACAGAGTGCGGGTCAGGCGGTCGGTGAGCAGCCGGGTGAAGCGGGCCGGGTCGGGCAGGTCGCCCCCTTCGGCGAGCAGCGCGCTGCCGTATATCAGTTCGGCGATCTCCGCCAGTGCGGGGTCGTCGGCGCCTGCGTCGTGTGCTGTGCGCAGGGCGGTGATCAGTGGGTGTGCGGGGTTGAGTTCCAGGATCCGCTTGACCGGGGGTATCTGCTGTCCCATCGCCCGGTACATCTTCTCCAGGGTCGGCGTCACGTCGTGGGCGTCGCCGACGATGCAGGCCGCCGAGGTCGTCAGGCGTGACGACAGGCGGACCTGCTTGACCTGCTCGGACAGGGTGGTGGTCAGCCACGCCAGCAGGGTTGCGAAGTCCTGATCGCGCTGGGCCTTCTCGGCGTCGGTTTCCTGGTCGCCGTCGGCGGACTCGTCGAGATCGACCTGGCCCTTGGCGATGGACTGCAGACGGTGGCCGTCGAAGGCCGGGACCTGGTCCACCCACACCTCGTCGACGGGGTCGGTGAGGATCAGAACCTCGTACCCCTTGGCGGCGAAGGCTTCCATGTGCGGGGAGTTCTCCACCATCGCGCGGGTCTCGCCGGTCAGGTAGTAGATGGTGTCCTGGCCGTCCTTCATGCGCTCGACGTACTCGCGCAGCGTGGTGGTCTTCTCCGGGTCGTGCGTGGAGGCGGCCGACACCAGCTCCAGCAGGGCCTCGGTGTTGTCCGTGTCCTCGACCAGGCCTTCCTTCAGCGCCCGGCCGAACTGCGCCCACACCTTCGCGTAGCGCTCGACGTCCTTGGACTGCATGTCCTTGATGGCGCCGAGGACCTTCTTGACCAGGCGCCGGCGTACGCCGCGGATCTGTCGGTCGTGCTGGAGGATCTCGCGGGAGACGTTCAGCGACAGGTCGTGGGCGTCCACGACACCCTTGACGAAGCGCAGGTAGTTGGGCATGAGCGCTTCGCAGTCGTCCATGATGAACACTCGCTTGACGTACAGCTGCACGCCGGGCTTGGTCTCGCGGGAGAACAGGTCGAAGGGTGCCTGCGAGGGGATGAACAGCAGCGCCTCGTACTCGAAGGTGCCTTCGGCGCGCATATGGATCGTCTCGGCCGGGGGCAGCCAGTCGTGGCTGATCTGCTGGTAGAACTCGTTGTACTCGTCCTCGGTCACCTCGCTGCGTGGCCGGGCCCACAGCGCCTTCATCGAGTTGAGCGTGTCGATGTCGCGGGTGGTGTCGCCCTCGGCGTCGGTGCGCTCGGTGGCCATCCGGATCGGCCAGCGGATGAAGTCCGAGTACTGCTTGACGATCTGACGGATCTTCGACTCGGACAGGTAGTCGGCGAGCCCGTCCTCGCTGTCGGCGGGCTTGAGGTGCAGGGTGACCGAGGTGCCCACGGGCAGGCCGTCGACGGACTGGAGGCCGTAGGTGCCCTCGCCGTCGGACTCCCACTGGGTGCCGGAGTCGGTGCCGGCCCGCCGGGTGCGCAGGGTGACCTTGTCGGCAACCATGAACGCCGAGTAGAAGCCGACGCCGAACTGCCCGATCAGGCTCTCGGCGGTGGCGGCGTCCTTGGACTCCTTGATCTTCTCCAGCAGGCCGGCGGTGCCGGACTTGGCGATCGTGCCGATCAGCTCCACGAGATCGTCCCGGGTCATGCCGATCCCGTTGTCACGGACGGTCAATGTGCGGGCGTCCTTGTCGACCTCCAACCAGATGTGCAGGTCGGTGGCGTCGATCTCGGCGACGCTGGAGTCGGTCAGCGATTCCAGCCGCAGCTTGTCCAAGGCGTCGGAGGCGTTCGAGATCAGCTCGCGCAGGAAGATGTCCTTGTTCGAGTAGATCGAGTGAATCACCAGTCGGAGCAACTGGCGGGTCTCGGCCTGAAATTCCAGCGTTTCGACACTGCTGCCCATGGGGGTCTCTTTCTGTGGGAACGTCATGAACGGACTTGGACTCGGGCCGAGACGGGCCGTTGCCCGCCGTCGGCGTGGTTCGGGGCGGCCCGTACCGCACCCGCATGATGTGACTCTGCGTGGTGGGAATCAGTCATCGTCAGCGGCTGTCGTCGTGCGCCGGCCTTCGAGGGCGTCCAGGGATTCGACGAGGCCGGTGTGGCGGGCATCGAGGTGGGGGCGCATGCCGGCCAGGGGCGCGATGAGCTCGGCGGCGTCGGCGGCGCCGAGAGCGGCATGCAGGGCGGCCTGGGCTGAGCGCGCTTCGGGCCCGAGGTGGGTGAGCGCGGTGATCTGTCCGGCGAGGCGGCGCAGGTCGGCGGCGTGGGCACGGGCCCAGGTGGCGGCGGCGCGTTCGGCGGCCCTGGCCTGGCGGGTGGCCGTCACGCGCTGCTCGCCGGTGGTGCCGACGGTGCCGGGGCGGCCGCGCAGGTAGCGGCGTTCGGCGGCCTGGCGGCTGGCGACGCCGAGGGGGCCGGCGAGGTCGGCCCAGCTGGCGCCCGCGTCGCGGGCGGTTTCGATCAGGCCGGTCTCCCAGCCGGCGAGCTGCTCGCGCACCTGCCGCAGCAGCATCAGGGAGGCCAGCGCCTGCTCGGGACCGGGCCCGGCGGCGTCGGGAGTCTCGTGCTGGGCATCGCGCAGCGCGTCGTCTATGGCGGCAAGGGCCGCCGCGGCGGCGAGAAAGGACGCCGGGCTGTGGGCGTCGGTACTGGTCGTGGACGGCTGGTCGGCTGCGGTCACGGGCACCTCCCTCGGACGGGTCATCGGGTCGACGACATCATGTTTGTCATCTACTGGATGACATGTTACAACGGTGTCAGTGCGGCGCGTTAGCAGCAACTGCTCGAACCTACTGGAGGTGTTTTCACGATGTTGATGCGCACTGACCCCTTCCGTGAGCTGGACCGGATGGCGCAGCAGCTGATGGGCCCGAGCACCTGGTCGAAGCCGTCGGTGATGCCGATGGACGCTTACCGCGAGGGTGACGAGTATGTGGTGGCCTTCGACATCCCCGGCGTGACCGCGGACGCGATCGACATCGACGTCGAACGGAACATGCTGACCGTCAAGGCCGAGCGGCGGCCGGTGGCGAAGGCCGACGACGTGAAGGTGGAGCTGTCCGAGCGGCCGCTGGGCGTCTTCTCCCGCCAGATCGTGCTCGCCGACACCCTGGACACCGAGCGCATCCAGGCCGACTACGACGCCGGTGTGCTCACCCTGCGCATTCCGATCGCCGAGCGCGCCAAGCCCCGCAAGATCTCCATCGGCGTCGACTCCGGCCGCAAGGAGATCTCCGGCTGACACCGGCCGGACCGGTGCGGAGGACGGACACCTGATCTCCCCCTCCCCGCCCTCCGCACCCCCGTGGACAGCCCGACGACAAAAGGGGTGGCGGCCGATGACCTTGCGACACGAAGCGTTCCTCGACCACGTGAAGCAACGCGGCGAATACGACACCGCGGAGGAAGCCGATCGTGCGGCCCGCGTGGTGCTCGCCCTGCTCGGCGCACACCTGGTCGGCGAGGTCCGCGCCCAGCTCGCGGCACGCCTGCCGGAGGGCTTCGCCCTGATCCTGCTCAACCCGCTGCAGAGCGCCGAGCCGCTACTCCCGGAGAGGTTCGTCCGCGCGACCGCCGCGTGGATCGAGGGCGCCACCGAGCAGACCGCGACCTGGGACGTCAGCGCCGTGCTGTCCACCGTCGCCGACACGGCAGGCGAAGACTTGATGGGGCAGATCCTGCTCCAGCTCCCCGTCGGCTACGACCTTCTCTTCGGCCGCCCCCAGCCCACCTGACCAGGACCGGGGGTGCCGTACCCGGCGCCCCCATGGCTCCGTGAAAGGCATTCGCCGCAGTGATCTCCGACGCGCGCGTACCGCTTGAGCACCAGCAGCCGTACTCGACGGCGTACGAGCAGATGCCGGAGAAGGTCCGCCACGAGGGCGCCCACCCCACCCGTGAGCGGGCCGACGAAGCTGTCCGCCTGGTCCTCGCGGGCCGGGGCAGTGCTGCCGGCCGAGACGGTCCGCAAGGTGGGCCTGGACACCGCGGTATCGGCGGCACCGGCGCCGTGGCGCAAACCGTGGGCAGTGCACGACCCCGGGCAAGGTCCTGCTGGATGTCGCGCTCGCATGGATGCCCATGCTCGCCCTGACCGGTCGAACCCGCCGCTGGGAACCCGAACGCCTTCGCCCGCGCCTCTTCCCCGCCGCCGCCCAACTCGTTCGCACGGACCGCCGCCGCTGCCTCCGCCTGCCCGCCCGATGGCCCTGGACCGACGAGATCACCCGGGCAATCGACCGGCTCAATGTCTTGCCAAGCCCCGGCTGACCAGCCACACCGACCACCCCATCGATCTGCACCACCACACCGGAGCAGTGGAACCCGGCGCCCACCCGACGCGACAACCGGCCTGTCGGCCTGCCCACCCTCAGCCACCGAAAGCGAAACGGTCCGCCGACTCCGTCGGCGGACCGTCAAGAAAGATCGAGGCTGAGTACCTTTCGGCTTTCCTGACGCTGATTTGACGCCCCAGGTGGCCATGGGACGGTTTCGGTCGGCTTCGAACCTGCTCTTACCTGCGACTATGCCTGTTTGTAATGCGTGCGACGTCTTTTCCATGCCCTCGCACGTGGAGTGCGTGGCTATTCCTGAGCCTGCCGAGAAGGGTGCCTGGCCTGCTGGCCTTCTGATTACCGCTGGTTTCGAAGCGGGGCTCTCGGACCTGATTCCGTGAGTGCACGACGTTGCGTACGTCATTCGCCGGACGTAGGGGGCGACGGGGCGGTGGCCTGGGCGAGCAGGCGGAGCGCGGCCTGTGACGGGGAGCCGGGTTCGGTGAAGGTGAGCACGATGTGCCGTTCCCCGTCCTGCGTCGGGCGCAGGCTCTGCTGCGTCACGGTGAGACGGCCGACCAGCGGGTGGCGCATCTCGTACACGGCGGAGTCGCACGGGCTGACCCGGTGATCGGCCCACAGGGATGCGAACTCCGGGCTCTTCATGGTCAACTCGCCGACGAGTGAGGCGAGCAGCGCGTCGTCGGGGTGCCGGCCGGCCGTCATGCGCAGGTTCTCGACGACTGCTCTCGCTTTGCTCGGCCAGTCGGAGTAGAGCGCGCGGGTGTGGGGGTCGAGGAAGGCCAGCCGGGCCAGGTTGGGACGGTTGGCGGCATCCGCCGGGCCGGCCGGGTCGATGTGGGAGGCGAACAGCGCGTGCCCCGTCCGGTTCCAGGCCAGGACGTCGCCGCGCCGCCCGCTGATGAGGGCGGGAACGTCACCGAACGCCTCCAGCAGGTGGAGGATCGACGAGTCGACGTGTTCGGCGGGCGGACAGTGGAGCACCGCACGCCGCTTCACGCTGTCCGCCAGGTCGTGCAGGTGACGCTGTTCGGCCTCGTCCAGGTGCAGTGCCCGGCCGATGGCGTCGAGGATCTCCGGCGAGGCGCCCACGGACTGGCCCTGCTCCAGACGTGTGTAGTACGAGGCACTCACGCCGGCCAGCAGCGCCAGTTCCTCACGTCGCAGGCCAGGCACCCGGCGCCGGTCTCCGTAGTCGGGCAGCCCGACGTCCTCGGGCCGCAGTTGAGCCCGGCGGATCTGCAGGAAGTTCCCGAGTCCTCGCTGTCCGTTCATGGAATCCAGTATGTGGACCCCGTCGGCCGGGAACCTGACCCGCCCAGGGATAGGCACAACCCGGTCTGGCTGGGCCGCCGCGATACCGCTGACATGGCTCCTGCACCGTTCACCTGTGGCGACGAGGGCGCGCCCCGTCGCCAGGCACGTCTCGTGAGGACCATCACATGACCGAGGTACCTGCCACCGCCGATCCGACCACCGCGGCCTCCGGGAACTTCCGCGTCGCCACCGGCCGGCTGGCGGCGCCGGGCGGCCCGCTGGACGCCCCGGCCGAGGAGTACGGCGCCAGTGCCGCGCAACTGGCCCTGGCCTGGTTGCTCCACACGGCTCCCAACGTGCTGCCGATCCCGGGCACCTCGAAGGTGGCCCACCTGGAGGAGAACGTCGCCGCCTCCTTGGTCCGCCTTGCCGAAGCCGACATCGAGGCCCTGAACCGCGCGGTGACGGCCTGACGCGTCCTCCCGGCCGGCCACCGGCCGTCGGCCCACGGCGGTGCGGCCACCGGCCGTCGCCGCACCGCCGGCATCGGGAGCCATTCACCCGCGGCACCTGGGCCCACGCTGCCCCAGCGGCCCCGTTCCCCACCACCGACAGCCGTCCTGCCGGACGGACACCTGACGAGACCACGCATCGGAGACCAGCCGCCGTGAACACCATCACCCTGGGCCACATCACGCTCACCCGCGTACGGGAGTATTTCGGTCCCGTGGACATGACTCCCGAGACCTTCTTTCCGGAGAGCCCCGCCGAGGCATGGGAAGAACACCGCACCATGCTGGTCCCGGATTTCCTGGCCGACGACACCCGGATCGTCAACTCGGCGATCCAGACCTGGCTGCTGCGCAGCGAGGGCAGAACCATCCTCGTCGACACCGGCGTGGGCAATCACAAGGAGCGCCCGTACGCCCCTGTGTGGAGCCGGATGGACACCGGCTTCCTCGACAACCTCGCCCGTGAGGGAGTCACCCCCGAGGACGTGGACATCGTGATCAACACACACCTGCACATCGATCACGTCGGCTGGAACACGTATCTCGACGGGCGTACCTGGGTTCCCACCTTTCCCAACGCCACCTACCTGATGCCGAAGGACGACTTCGCGTTCTGGAACCCGGAGAACGGCCACGAGACCGTACTCGGCCGCGGCAACCAGAACGTGTTCGAGGACAGTGTCACGCCGGTGCACCAGGCCGGCCAGACCCTGCTGTGGGAGGACAGTCACCGGATCGACGCCGGTCTCCGCCTGGACGCCGCTCCCGGACACACTCCCGGCTCCTCCGTACTGACCCTCACCTCCGGGACGGACCGCGCGGTGTTCGTCGGCGACCTGTTGCACAGCCCGCTGCAGATGCTCGAACCGGACTCCAACAGCTGCTTCTGCGAAGACCCCGCCCAGGCGCGCGCCACCCGCCGCAAGGTGCTGGGCTGGGCGGCGGACAACAACGCCCTCGTCATTCCCGCGCACCTGGGCGGCCACGGCGCCGCGCAGGTGGTGCGCGACGGCGGCAAGTTCGCAGTCAAGGGCTGGGCCCCCTTCGCCCCGTACACCGAACAGAGCTGAGACCCGGAGAAAGGCACTTCTGTGAACCGCCGTAACGACCCCGTCGTGACCCTGACGCAGGGGGCTGTCCGTGGCCTGCGGCAGGGCGCGATCAGCACATTCCTGAACATCCCCTACGCCGCCCCGCCCCGCGGCGCCGGCCGGTTCGCGGCGCCCCGGCCGCACGAACCGTGGGACGGCGTACGGGATGCCACGAGGCCGGGGCCCAACGCTCCGCAGTCCGCGCGCGAGCTCGGCACCGTGGACATGTCCCCCTACTTCGGAACCGGGTGGAGTCGTGGCGAGGACTACCTCACGGTCAACGTCTGGGCGCCCGCCGACGCGGACGGTGACCTGCCCGTCATGCTGTTCGTCCACGGCGGTGGATTCGTCGCGGGGTCGACGCGGTCCGCGCTGTACGACGGCTCCGCCTTCGCCCGCGACGGTGTCGTCCTCGTCACCCTCAACTACCGCCTCGGAGCTGGGGGGTTCCTCGACCTTCCCGGAGCGCCCGCCAACCGCGGCCTGCTCGACGTCGTGGCCGCGCTGCGCTGGGTGCAGGACAACATCGCCGCCTTCGGCGGGGCCCCGCACAACGTCACTCTCTTCGGTCAGTCGGCGGGCGCGACCGTCGTCGGCGGTGTCCTGGTCGCTCCCGAGGCCGCGGGCCTCTTCCGCCGGGCGATCGTCCAGAGCGGCAACGGCCTGGGCGCGTTCACCACCGAGCAGGCCGCCCGCGTCAGCAGGGCGGCGGCCCGGTTCCTGGGCATCGAGGCGCACATCGACGCGTTCGCGGAGATCCCGGACGATCGCCTGGTCGAGGCGGCCTCCGCACTCGTCGGCACGGACCTGCGGACGGCGACGCACCACGACCCGCTGATCGGGCTCAGCCCCTTCAGCCTGGTCCTCGACACCCAGCCCGCCGAATCCGTCGCCGCGGGCCTCGGCGCCGACGTCGACCTGCTCATCGGGACCAACACGGAGGAGGGCAACCTCTACCTGGTCCCGTCGGGCACCTACGCCACCTCGACCAGTGCGGACGTCGACGCCATCGCGGCACGCGCCCATCCCGATCCGGTCCGACTCGTGGATACGTACCGAAGGACCCGCCCAAGGGCGACCTCCGGTGAGCTGCGGTCGGCCATCATGGGCGATGCCCTGTTCGGCGCGGGCAGCCGGGCCCTGGCCGACGCACACGCCTGCCGGACCGGGGCCGCCACCTACAGCTACGAGTTCGCGTGGCGCTCCCACGCCCTGGACGGAGAACTCGGTGCCACCCACGCGGTGGAGCTGCCCTTCGTCTTCGATCTCGTCCGGCTGCCCCGGTTGCACGGCGCCCATGCCCTGCTCGGCCCCGACAGGCCACCCGCCGATCTTGCCCCTCGCGTGCACGAGAAATGGATCCGGTTCGCCACGACCGGTGACCCCGGCTGGGATCCGTACGACTCCGAGCGACGGGCCACCATGCGTGTCGACGCCGACTGGACCCAGATCGACGACCCTCACGGCCAGGAACGACAGGCATGGACCTGACCCGGCACGCACGTGGTCCGACACACTCGCCCCGGACGAGTGCGAAGGCCATGGGCGTGATCCCGGCGACGCGTGCGACAGGGGGCGATTCGCGGGCCGGCGCCACCCAGCCACGGTGCCTTCTTGACGCACGGATGACGCTCGTTCCGAGCGGCCGTCAGATTCAGGGAGGCGTGTGTGGGCGCGGGCGAGCCCAGCTGTGCGGGATCCGCCGAATACCCATCGATCATGCTGAGGCCGTCACCCGAGCCCGTACGTCAGGGCTCGGGGGGCGAGCGGAGCCGACTTCAGGAGGAAGTACGACGGCTGTGCGGTGAAACCGACCTGCCCCATGCGCTGTTCCGGCTGTTCCACCCCAGCGGCGGGCTGAGCGCCGGGCTGTCCGGTGCGGCCGTGGCGGTGGAGTGGGAGGAGACAGTCGCGGACGCGGTGACCGCAGCACGGCGGTCGCGAGGAGGTGGAGCAGTCGTCCGCCTGTTCGTCCGGGCACCCGGGGATCCTTTACCCGGGATCAGGGAGAGAGTCCGAAATTTCGGACCTCGTTCGGAAAATCGGGGTGTCGCGGACGCTGGAGACGCGGTCGGCTGTGTCGACGCCGTCGGCGAAATCGCCCCGCTCCGGCGCCGCGTGATGGCCCATCTCAGTTATTCGATGCTTGACCTGCGCTGTTTCGTCCGGAAAGCTCTGCGAATGTTTCGACATTGCTCGCGACTCATGCGAGAGGTATTGACGTCGTTCACCGGTTCCCTATCATTCAGGTTGCTCGACACTTCGACCTTTGTTCGGTATCACGAACGAGTCGGGGTCGCTCCATCGCACAGCAGGGCATCTCCGGGTCACGCCCCGAACGCCGAGCCGCAAGGAGCCTGCCGCATGCATATGTCATGGCCTCGTCACTCTTTCTCCCGTCGTCGCGCGCTGGCGACCGCCACCGGCCTCGCCGCCGGCGCGGTCGTCCCGCTGACGGGAGCGTCCCGCGCCGCAGCCGTTCCCGCCCAGGGGCCGGCCCGCGTCACCGCCGGGGAGTACGCGAACCCGGTGATCTGGCAGGACTTCGCGGACATCGACGTCATCCGCGTCGGAAACACCTACTACGCCTCGGCCTCGACCATGCACTACTCGCCGGGCGCGCCCGTCCTGCGCTCGTACGACCTGGTGCACTGGGAGATCGCCGGCCACTCGGTGCCGGTCCTGGACTTCGGCGCCAAGTACGACCTGAACGGGGCCCGCGGCTATGTCAGAGGGATCTGGGCGTCGTCGCTGGCCTACCGTCCGAGCGACAGGACGTTCTACTGGCTGGGCCAGATCGACTTCACCCGGACGTACATCTACACCGCGACGGCCGTTGAGGGGCCGTGGAACCGGCTGACGACGATCGGCACGCCCTACTACGACGCGGGGCTGCTGGTCGACAGCGACGACACCCTGTACGTGGCGTACGGCAACACCACGATCAGCGTGGCCCAGCTCTCCCCCGACGGTCGCACCCAGGTCCGCACGCAGCAGGTGTTCACGACCCCGTCGAGCGTCGGCACCCTCGAGGGCTCCCGCTTCTACAAGATCAACGGGCAGTACTACATCTTCCTGACCCGCCCCGCGAACGGGCAGTACATCCTGAAATCGTCGGGCGGCCCCTTCGGTCCGTACACGATGCGGCAGGTGCTGCTCGACCTGCGCGGGCCGATCCCCGGCGGAGGCGTCCCGCACCAGGGCGGCCTGGTCCAGACGCAGAACGGCGCCTGGTACTACCTGGCATTCGTCGACGCCTACCCCGGCGGCCGGGTGCCCGCGCTGGCACCGGTCACATGGACCTGGGACGGGTGGCCCGTCGTCCAACTGGTGAACGGCGCATGGGGCACCTCCTATCCCGGCCCGGCCGTGCCGCCGCCGCCCCGCCAGGTCACCCCCATGACCGGCGTCGACACCTTCGACCGCACGACCCTCGAACCGGGATGGGAGTGGAACCACAACCCGGACAACACCAAGTGGTCGGTCGGCAACGGTCTGACCCTGCGCACCGCGACGGTCACCGACGACCTGTACTGGGCCCGCAACACCCTCACGCACCGCATCCAGGGCCCCACCTCCACCGCCACGGTCCAGCTCGACCACCTTGCGATGCGGGACGGCGACCGGGCCGGACTCGCGCTGCTGCGCGACTCCTCCGCGTGGATCGGTGTCAAGCGCGAGGGCGGCGCCACACGGGTGGTGATGGTCGGCGGGCTGACCATGGACAGCAGTTGGAACACCACCGGCACCGGCTACGAGCTCGCGAGCGCGGCGGCCTCGGGCAGCCGCATCTGGCTGCGCGCGAGCGCGGACATCCGCCCCGGCGCGGCACGTCCGGGAACTTTCTCCTACAGCACCGACGGCATCACGTTCACCCGACTCGGCCCCGACTTCTCGATGGGCAACGACTGGCGGTTCTTCATGGGACACCGGTTCGCCCTCTTCAACCATGCCACCCGGGCGCTCGGCGGTTCGGTCCGCGTCACGCGGTTCGAGCTGTCCACGCCCTGAACCGAGCCGATATCGGCCAAGCGCCCACCGCACCCGGCCGTAGGGGGAGAGGCATGAACCCGCTCCAACGCTTCGGACGTCGCCGAGCCTCGGTCTCGGGCCTGCCGGCCGCGACAGTCCTGATGACGCCCGGGACCGCGACGGGCTCACCCGGCGCCGTCCGGTCCTCCACCCCGGGCGCCCATGTGGCCCGAAGGCGCCGGGCGCCACCGGTCTTTCAGAAGGTCGCGAAGGACCGGGAAGTCACAAGCGGTCTGCCGTGGTGCTCACAGACCGCTGCACACCGCACTGCACCGACAGTCCGGACGACCTCTGACGAGGCCAACCGGAACCGCCTACTCAAGGTTGGGGAAGTTCCCATGCACAGAGGAAGTTTCAGCCGCAGGCATCCGTCTGCGGTGCTCGCCGCCGCTGTTGCGGTCCTGGCCGCGTTGGCGGCGATGCTCGTCGCCACCCCGGCTCAGGCGGCTGCCAGTGGCGCCTTGCGCGGTGTCGGTTCGGGCCGGTGTCTCGATGTGCCGGGCGCCGGCCAGACCAACGGCACGTACCTGCAGATCCACGACTGCTGGGACGGGGCCAACCAGCAGTGGACGTTGACGGACGGCAACCAGCTGACCGTGTACGGCAACAAGTGCCTGGATGTTCCGGGCCACGCCACCGCGGCCGGTACCCGGGTGCAGATCTGGACCTGTTCCGGCGGTGCGAACCAGCAGTGGCGGGTGAACTCCGACGGCACGGTCGTCGGCGTGGAGTCCGGGCTGTGCCTGGAGGCCACGGGCGCCGGTACGGCCAACGGCACGGCGGTGCAGATCTGGACGTGTAACGGCGGCAGCAACCAGAAGTGGACCGGCCTGCCCGGGACGCCGCCGACGGACGGCACGTGTTCTCTTCCGTCGACGTACCGGTGGACGTCGACGGGTGTGCTGGCGCAGCCGGCGAACGGGTGGGCCGCGGTGAAGGACTTCACCACCGTGACGCACAACGGCAAGCACCTGGTCTACGCGTCGAACGTGTCGGGATCGTCGTACGGCTCGATGATGTTCAGTCCCTTCACGAACTGGTCGGACATGGCGTCGGCGGGCCAGACCGGGATGAGCCAGGCCGCGGTGGCGCCCACGCTGTTCTACTTCGCGCCCAAGAACATCTGGGTGCTGGCGTACCAGTGGGGTGCGTGGCCCTTCATCTACCGCACGTCGAGCGACCCCACCAACCCCAACGGCTGGTCCTCTCCGCAGTCGCTGTTCACCGGGAGCATCTCCGGCTCCGACACCGGCCCGATCGACCAGACCCTGATCGCCGACGGCCAGAACATGTACCTGTTCTTCGCCGGTGACAACGGCAAGATCTACCGGGCGAGCATGCCGATCGGGAACTTCCCGGGCAACTTCGGCTCGTCGTACACGACGATCATGAGCGACACGAAGGCCAACCTGTTCGAGGGCGTACAGGTCTACAAGGTTCAGGGCCAGAACCAGTACCTCATGATCGTCGAGGCGATGGGCGCGAACGGGCGCTACTTCCGTTCCTTCACGGCCTCCAGCCTGAGCGGCTCGTGGACCCCGCAGGCCGCCGGCGAGAGCAACCCCTTCGCGGGCAAGGCCAACAGCGGCGCCACCTGGACCAACGACATCAGCCACGGTGACCTGGTCCGCAACAATCCCGACCAGACCATGACCATCGACCCCTGCAACCTGCAGTTCCTCTACCAGGGCAAGTCCCCCACCGCGGGCGGCGACTACAACCGACTGCCGTGGCGGCCGGGTGTCCTCACCCTGCAGCGCTGACCTTCCCGATTCACGGTGACCGTGATGTGGTGCGGTCCGCAGGCGTGTGGGCGAGCCGTTTACGGCGTGGGCGATTCCGCCTGCTGACCGACACCCACCGCCTCGAGGAACCCCAGCCGTGCGGCGGCCGGGGTTCCTCTCGTCTCCGTTGCCGTTGCCGCGGCCCGGCCCGTCTTCGAGGAGGCCGAGGCACCC
Source organism: Streptomyces sp. NPDC058632 (assembly GCF_042717095.1). NCBI lineage: Bacteria > Bacillati > Actinomycetota > Actinomycetes > Kitasatosporales > Streptomycetaceae > Streptomyces > Streptomyces sp. NPDC058632. The sequence goes on from NZ_JBHXQZ010000032.1 coordinate 25,953, forward strand.
GGACCCCACTACGGCATGTCCGCCACCGGACGCGCCAAGCCGGCCCGTCCCGCCCACACCGTGGCGCTCCGGATCATCCACCGCCTCCTCGACGCGGGCGTCGAGACCCACTGGGCCTTACGGGAGCACCACCTGAAGCGGGTTCGTGACCGAGCAGCCGCCGTACTCGATCCTGGTCCGCGGCATCGAAGGGGACGTGCTGCCCACCGTGCGCCGCCACGGCATGGGCACCCTCACCTACAGCCCGCTCTCCGGCGGCCGGCTCTCCGGTCGTCACCGCAAGAACGCCACCGGGGGCCCCGCCTCCGCGGCGCCCCCAGGCCGCTTCGACATGAGCAGCCCCGCCGACCAGCGCAAGCTCGACGCTGTCGAACAACTCGCCGTCCTGGCGGAGAAAGCCGGCCTCACCCTGATCGAGCCGGCCGTCGCCTTCGTCATCAACCACCCCGGCGTCACCTCGGCGATCATCGGACCGCGCACATGGAGCAACTGGAGGCTGCGGGCCCACCAGCGGCGGTGATGACACGAGTCGGATCGGCGGGTCACGGCCGGTCGATTCGCATCCCGGGTTCACGGCGGCGGTACGCCGACGGGGCCGGCACAGACGGAGGTGCGATGCCCGCGCGTCGGATCCGGTACGAGTGCCCAGGGCGTCCCGCCCTGTGCTCGCCGCAGCCAGGTGTCACACCTCGCAGCACTCGCGCGTGCGGCGTCATCATCCCTCCGTCATGACGCTCATTCGACGCCCGATGCGTCCGACGACCTCGCACATGGAGTGCGTGACGATCTTGGAGCCTTCTGCAAAGAGTGCCTGGGCTGCGGTTTTGTGCCCCGGGTGGTTCGCTCGACCTGTTTTCCTCCGCGAAGCGGGTCGAGCGAACAGCTTCACCACTCCAAGTCGCTGACCTGCGGTTTCAGAGTGCGGTGGCTGTCACCCGGGCGCCGGTGCCGGAGACTGTTCGTACTTCCTGACGCTCGGGTGACGCTCGGATGGGGAGTCCGACGCAGAGGCACGATTCTGTTGGCAGGTGCGGTTGCCGGGAGAGCGACGACGGCTACCGGGAGGACCGCCCCGGCAGACGGTGGGCGCACCAGGGCTCGACGGAGAACATCGGGGGAAACCCAGCCTCAGCGGCCTTTCCGTCACTCTTCGTTGCCCGGCATCTCGAAGCGTGGAGCACGGCCGCGTCACGCGCTCTCGGATGCGGTGGGTCTCAGCAGATCGGATGACTTTCGAGGGGACTTCAAGCTGAGCTGCCGGGAAGGCGCGTGGCCCTGAGACCGTCGAGGGGTATTCCTCGGGCAGGTGAGCGGGTCCGCCCGGCACGATGATCTGCCCAGCGACCGGCCGGGACGTGCCGGTGGCGAGGAACTGGGCCTTCCCGGATTCCATGTACGTTCTGCCGTCCTGGGCGATGACACTGACGCCGTTTCCACCTGGAGCACACGTTTCGGCTGTTCACGCAGACGCTCGAGTGGGCCAGGCCCCGGCTGCGCAGGCCGGATGCGGCCGTGGGAGGAGCCGGCCCTGCCGAACGAGTTCACCCCGCGCGCGTCCGGCGCGGGTTCGGAAACCTCCGCACGAAGACTGGCTCCCCGGCCGGCGCACCGGAACCGACGCGTCCCGGTCCCGGACGGCCGCCCGGCTCGAAAAATCACCGGCCGGCCATCCGGCCACGAGGTGGGTCAGGTCCTCACCACCGGCGAGGCCTGCATCCGGACCACGCGCCATAAGAGGGGCACCACGCTCCGCCGAACCGCATGAACGGCAAACTCATCCCTTCAGGAATTCGGTGATCCGCGGGGCGATCCTCTTCGGTGCCATGACGACGGCGCCGTGGTTGAGTCCGGACAGGGTGCGGTGGTCGGCCCGCGGCAGGATTTCGGTGACGGCGCGGGCGGCGCGCTGGAGGGCGGCCGGGCTCTTGCCTCCGGTCAGCACCCGGGTGGGCACGCTCGCGCCCTTCCACTCCTCGGCGTTGAGCGGCTTGCCCTGCTGGGTGTCGCCCATGACCGCGATGTCGTAGGGCAGGGTGCGGGCCAGCCTGGTGAGGTTCGCCCACGTCTTCGGCATGAGCTTCATGAAGAACACGACGATGCCGGGCATGCCCTGCACCCTGGTCATGAAGTACTTGACCGCGTCGCTGTGGCGGCCCTCCGCAAGCAGCGCGGTGACCTGCTGGGTGAGGTCCTTGGGTGGTCCGTGGTCGCCGTCGGCGACCACGAACGGCGGCTCGTACAGGGCCAGGCGTTCGACGTTCACTCCGGCAGCGGCCGCGCGCAGGGCGAGGACCGCTCCGGAGGACGAGCCGAACAGCGACGCCGAGCCGCCGACGTGTTCGATCAGGGCGGCGATGTCCTCGATCTCGCGCTCGACGGCGTAGGCGTCGGAGTCATCGCTGGCGCCCCGCCCGCGCCGGTCGTAGTTGATCACCGTGAAGTGCTCGGCGAGGAGGGCGGCAAGCCTGGTGGTGTCGGAGCGGTCGGCCAGGGCCGAGGCCACCAGGACGACGGCCGGCCCGCTGCCCGACTGCTCGAATGCTATCTCGGTGCCGTCGGCGGAGACGACGCGTGCGTCGGCCGTGGCTGCCTGTTCTCGGGCTGCTGACATGTCCTTCTCTCCGGTTCGCACAGGGACGTACTGCTGTGGCGTGAGCTGCTGCCGTTGAGACCCCCGTGGGGCAGAAAACTCATCGGGGCCCCAGGGGCCGGACGCGCAGTAACGGAAGACACCTGCGGACGGACCCTGTGAAGGGCGGTGCCGCCAAAACACAGTGGGCGTTCGGTATTTGTCAGCCCGGAAAAGTACTGACCTGGACAAGCCGACACGATGACGACGCACGAGCTTGGAACTCAAGCTGAGGGAAGGGTGTCGCGGGAGCCTGTCTCAGGACCGGGCCGGCGGCGTCCGGCGCAGCCACTTCAGCCGAGCGTCCCGGGCGTCGCCGGACAGGGTGGTCCCGGGGACCGTCGGTCCGCTCGTTCCACGCGGACTGGGAGAAGGCCGCGGCCAACGCGGTCGAGGGATTCCGCTTCCTGGAGGGCGCCCGGCCGAACGACCCGCGGATCCACGAGGTACCGCAGACGGCCTCGGAGGACAGCCGCGAGTTTGCCGACCTCCGGCAGAGGCGAGACGCACGGGGCAAGGCGGACACTCATGCGTCGATGTCCTGGTGGTGGGAGTGCCGATCGGCGCGTGTGGCCCTGAAGGACTTGACTCCTTGGAAGGCCGAGGCGACGAGCGCGGCGAACAGGACGTTCACGCTGATCATGAAGGTCCACTCGGCCCATGTGCTGCCGGCGCCCAGGGCCGATTCCATCGCCGAGAAGAGTTCCTCGCCCACGGGGTGGAAGGCGACGCACAGGACGAGGAAGAGCCAGAACGGCAGTTTCTCCAGCGGCTTGGACCACGCAATGACGGCAAGGGCCACAGCTGCGACCAGGACGATGAGGACATCGATTCGATCCATGTGACGATCCTTTCGCCCCGGGGGCCGCCGCGGCGTCGGCCACCAGGAGGAACGCCGCCTAGGCCGCAGGACATAGAGCGTCGGCACGACGCCCGGAACAGGCCCGGGACGAACCCCTCGCCGAGGCCTGCGCGCGGGGGAGCCAGGAGCGCGGGGTGGTCCTCGCCGTGCTGTCGGCCCGTACCGGCCTTGCCCTGCAAGGGGATTCGCTCAGGTGGCCGCCCGCACGCCCACCAAGGGCCCGAAGGCCGGGCCCCGTGGCGAACGAGCTCCCGTCGGTACACGGCCCCGCGACCGGCTCTACACTCGCGTCGATGGGGATTGCTCGAGGCCGGCTTCTGCCGGCCCTGTTCGCGGTGGCGCAGTCGGTGCTGTGGTTCACCACCGTCCCGACGCTGGAGGAGCCGCCGAGCACCACGGCGTGGGTCGTCGCGCTCTCCGCCACGGCGTTCACCGTGGTGGCACTCGAACGACGCAACCGGACACCGCTCGCCGCCCTCGGCGTGATTCTCGCGGCGTCCGTACTGGGACAGGTTCTGGCACCGCCCGACATGCTGGGCCTGGTGCCGGGGCTGGCGGTCCTGACGGCGATCTTCTCCGTCACCGCTCGGAGCGACTGGACCGTCGCCCTGGGCGCGACCGCCGCTGCCGCCGTCGTCCAGCCCCTGCCGACGGCCGTACGGCACGGATTCGGCGGTGCTCCGGTCTCCGACTGGCTCATCACCGTCGGCCTCTACCTGGTGGCCTCCGCCCTCGGCGCAGGCCGCCGGCACCGGCTGCGGGAACGGCAGACGGCGAAAGAGCAGCTGGCCCGTGCCGAGCGGGAGCGGGAGCAGGCCGCCGTCACCGAACGGGAGCGGCTGGCAAACGAGTTGCACGACATCAGCGCGCATCACCTCACCTCGGTCGTGGTGTCCGTCGAGGCCGCCCGCAGGCTCGGTGGCAGCAGGCCCGAACTGGCCGCGGAAGCCCTCACGTTCGCGAGCCGCACCGCGCGGGAGACCCAGTCCGCGCTGCGGCGTCTCGTGGCCGTCACGCGGGTGGGCGACGCACCGGCTCCCCCGTCGATGACCGCTCCGATCGAGGCCCTGATCGCCGGCTTCGGCAGACTGGGCCGCCCCATCTCCGTCTGTCTGCCCGCCGACCTCACCGGCCCCGCGGCGGAGGCGGCACACGGCATCATCCGGGAGGCGCTGACCAACGCCCTGCGCTACGCACCGGGTGCCTCGGTCGGCGTGCGGGCGGAGCGAGCCGGGGACGCCCTGCGCCTGACCGTCGACAACGGCAAGCCGCCCGGCGGCACCGGCGGCGACAGGCCGGGCATCGGCTCCGGCCGCGGAGTGGCGGGGATGCACCGGCGCGCCGCCGCCGTCGGCGGGCAGCTGTCCGCAGGGCCCCGCCCCGGCGGGGGCTGGCGCGTACGCGCCGTACTCCCCGATGCTCCGTCCGCACGGCGGCCGGTCACGGGGCGGCGGCGCGACTTCACCCGCGAGCAGCGGATCGCGGACGGGGCGGTCTTCGGCTCGGCCGCCGTGGCGTCGTGGAGCTTCGCCCTGACGAACGCGCGAAATGCCGGTCACGGATTCCAGGTGTGCCTGCTGCTCGCGCTGGTCCTGACCGTTCACGCGCTGCCGCTGCTGTGGCGCCGGCGTGCCCCGTGGCTGGTCCTCGCGGCGATCGGGGCCACCGCCCTCGTGTGGCCGGTGCTGCTCCGCAGCGGTGTGCTGCCGCCGTCCACCGCGGTCTGCCTCCTGGGCGGCGGAGTCGTCGAGCTGGCCGCCGTCTACGCCGTCGCGGCCTACGGCCGCGCCCTGAGACCCGCGACCGCGCCCGCCGCCCGGTATGCCCCGTCCTCGACGCCACCGATGACGTATCCGCCCGGTTTCCGGCTGTCGTACCTGTCGGTTCCCGCCACGGTCCTCTCGTTCGGGATCCCGATGACGGCCGCCTTCGCCGCCGACGGAACGCTGCTCGGAGAGCCGGCCGGTCCTTTTCTCGTGCTGTTCCTCTCCGGCCAGATGCTGGTCCTCCTCGGCCTGGGGTTCACGGTCGCGTGGGGGGCGGGGTGGCTGATGCACGGGCGCCGCAGGCGGGAGCTGAGCCGCGAGGACGCGGCGCTCACGGCCCTGCTGTCGGGCGCGAGGGACCTGGCCCGCAGTGAGCGGCAGCGAGTCGCCGGCGGTCTGCAGCAGACGGTGCTCCAGCAGACCACCCGGGTGATCTCCTCGGCGGAGGCGGGCAGCCTGGACGACGTCGCCGCCGCATCGAGGGCGACGCTGGCCGCCATGCGTCGACTGCTCGGGAGCCTCGACGCCGGTAAGGCGCCGGCGACGCCCCGGGAGACCGCCGTACAGGGCGCCCCTGGCACGTGGGAGGGACCGACGCGAGACCGGACTGCGCCGGGGTGATCGCGTTCCGGCTGCCCGTGGGCAGGGCACGCCGACCTGGCATGGCCTGCCCGCGGCCCCCGTGGGAGGATGTGGCGCAGGCGATGGGCCCTGCGGGGGCGAGGCAAGGAGAGGCGCCATCAGCATCCGTGTGCTGGTCGTGGACGATCAGGCGATCGTTCGCGCGGGCTTCGTGGCGATCCTGGGTGCCGAGGCCGACATGACCGTGGTCGGCGAGGCCGGGGACGGGGACGCGGCAGTGTCGATGGCGGCCGAACTCGCGCCCGATCTGGTGCTGATGGACATCCGGATGCCCGGTATGGACGGGCTGACGGCCACCCGGCTGATCATGCGTCACAGCAGCCGTACCAGGGTCCTGGTGCTCACCACGTTCGACCTCGACGCCTACGTCTACGAAGCTCTGCGTGCCGGAGCCTCCGGCTTCCTGCTCAAGGATTCCGAGCCGGACGATCTGCTGTCCGCGATACGGGTCGTCGCCTCCGGCGACGGCGCCCTCGCGCCCGCGGTCACGGGACGTCTGATAGCGGCCTTCGCCCACGGGGCCCCGGTCGCTGCGGAGGCCGCCGGAGTCCTGGGCCGCCTCACCCATCGCGAACGCGAGATCCTGATCCTGGTGGCCACGGGCTTGAGCAACGCGGAGATCGGAGCGCGTCTGGGGCTGGCCGTGGGCACGGTGAAAGTGCATGTGAGCGCGGTGCTCGGCAAACTGGGTCTGCGGGACCGCGTGCAGGCGACCATCTTCGCCTACGAGAGCGGACTGATCCGCCCGTCGGGGATGCCGACCGCCTGAGCGGCCCCGCGCTGCGTCCGGGCGCCGTCGGGGCCGGATCGCCGTCCGTCCCGCCCGGTGCACGACGGTGCCGGCAGAGCTGTTCCGGAAGCACAGAGGGACCGAAGCGCGACGGCGGGAGAGGACCGGAGTCGCGCCACCACGAGGAACCGGTGCCGGGCGAGGCCGGCAGCGCGGCCGTCGGAACGGTGGGGGCCACCCGGGGAGTGGTGTTCACGTCGGTACCTGTTCAGTCGTGGGTGGAACTGCGAACCCGGAACGACGGTGCCGATCGGGTCGTTGAGCGGCATGTTGGTGAGGTCTTCGGCCCCGACGACCAGCTGGTCCGCTTTCACGCCCGGCGTGAGCGAGCCGGTGACGTCGCCCAGGCTGTTGGTACGGGCGCCCGGGAGGGTGGCGAAGTCCGGGGCGTCGTGGGTGGTGATCCGGTCCGGCTGCCGGTCGGTGCCGTGAACGGCGTCGACCGCGCGCATCCACTGGACGGGGTGCGGGGTCCGCAGCTGCGCGAACATGTCGCCGACCGGAGCGACTTCGACGCCTTCCCCTCGACGGGGTGGGGTACGGGAGGAGACCGCGTCCGTCCAGGGCGCACCGGGACCAGGCCCCCAGCCGTTGTGGAGCCTGGCCCGACCGACATGACGACCTCGAAACGGGGCGACGACCCGCGGAGCCGGCGCGAGCGGGTGGGGCGATCCGACAGCGGTCTGCCCGAGTCCGGGCGGCGACGTCCTGACCGCGAACACGTGGGGCGCACGGTCTTCCACCTCCTCCGACCCGGCGCGCACCTGCTGTTCACCACGTTTCCCAACGAGGCGGGTAGACCAGCGACATAGGTCGATCAGCCGATGTCCGCCGGTCGGTTCTCAAGCAGAATCTGCGGAGGCGGAGCACGAGCCCGACCGCCGGGCTGCGCGCGGTCCGGGTGGAACGACCGGTCGCACGGGCCGCAGCCGGAACATCGAATTCCTCATCGCTTCCCTGCCGAAGCGTCAAGCATCTCTTCATGCCGCACTGCAACACAGGAGAAAACCCATGTCACGAAATCGTCGTCTCGGAGTGGCGTTCGGCACCCTCGTATCCCTGGGTGGCCTGCTCGTTCTGGGAGCTCCCGCCGCGTCGGCGGCCACGGCCGCCGAGACCTGCCCCTGGCCGCACGCCAGTGTGGCGCCGGTGTGCGTCTACGACGGTGCGGACTTCACGGGGCTGCTCGACAACAATCCGGCCTGGGTGCCGAACCTCGGCGACAAGAACGACAGGATTTCCTCGATCACCAACGACTCCGACTACCGCATCCGGGTCTGGGCGGACATCAACTACCGCGGTGACTGGCTGGAGATCGAGCCCCATCGGAAGTGGGTGGCTCCTGCGGAGTGGAACAACCGCATCTCTTCGTACATCACCTACTGAGGATTCGCCTCGTCCGCTGTCAGCACGACCCGGCCACTTCGGACAGGCGGGTCGGGCCGTCTCACAGCACGTGAGCGACTCAGCGCTCGGTTGCCTGACTGGTGGTGGCCGTGGCCTGGCGCCGTCGCCTCCGATGGACGTTCAGGACACCCGACATCGTGCCGAGCGCCGTGTCACTCGCCCACCGCATCAGACGCATCGTCGAAATACACACTGCGAAAGAGAAGGACCCATCGTGGCAACCAAGCGCTCAGCACACACCGTCTGGGAAGGCGACCTGCTCAACGGCAACGGCGTCGTCACCTTCGACTCCTCCGGTATCGGTGACCAGCCGGTGTCGTGGCCGTCGCGCGCCGAGCAGGCGAACGGAAAGACCAGCCCGGAGGAGCTGATCGCCGCGGCCCACTCCAGCTGCTTCTCCATGGCGCTGTCGCACGGCCTCGAAGAAGCGGGCACCCCGCCCACCAAGCTCGTCACCTCCGCCGACGTAACGTTTCAGCCCGGCGAGGGCGTCACCGGCATCCACCTCACCGTCGAGGGCACCGTTTCCGGCATCGGCAACGACGCGTTCGTCACCGCGGCGCAGGACGCCAAGGCCAACTGCCCGCTCAGCAAGGCCCTGTCGGGCACGACGATCACGCTCTCGGCCAAACTCGCCTGAACCGGACCGGACGCTCTCGGGATGCCGCGCGCCGCGGGAGCGCGCGGCATCCCTTGCCATGAACACCGCCAGGACCAGGAACAGCCGTGCACGGAGCGGTCGCACGAACCGTTGAACAGGACGGGCTCGGCGCCGCACAAGTAGGTGAGGCGCTCTGGGACCGGTGGAGCCGCCCGCGCCGTCTTCGTCACGGGGCCACCCACGACGTGCCGGCCTGCTGGTCCGAAGTGGACCGTTCCACCATCACCCGGGCCCTCAACGAGGTGCGGCCCCTTCTCGCAGAGCGAGCTTCCGCCGTCGCTCCTCGTCGGCGGCTTGACGGCCTCGGCGAGCAGGGCCTCCTCCCCCTCCCCGGCCTTCACCTCGGCGGAGCGAGCGGACAAGGCGGGCGGGGTGAGCAGTGCTACGAGTGAGGGCGCCCGCATGTGACGCCGGTTCACGTACAGCCTCCGGTCGGTCGGTTGTGCCGATCGGACACGTGCCGCGTCCCGGTCGGCCGCATCTGCCGGGAGGCGGCTGCCCCGGCGGAACTTCCCGGTCTCGCGTCCTCGTCGACCGGTGCGGCGCCGACCGAGGGTGAGCGTCTCCTGTACGCCCCGTCGCCGAGGCGGGTACGGCCTGCCTCCGAGGGCGGTCGTCTTTCCCTACAACTCGGGTATCACGCAACGCTGTTGTGTCATTCCCAAGGCTGAGGGGAAGCGCATCCCGGCGAGGGATCCGCATGCGTGGCCGGTTCCTGAAAGATCTTTCCCGTCCGAACGTCCGACCGGAAGGATCGATATCGTGCGCAGACGACGTCTCGCGCCCCTGTTGGCCGTAAGCGTCACGGCAACGCTGGCTCCCGCGCTCGCCACCTCGACAGCCACCGCCGCTCCGACCGTCACCCCGTCGACCGCCTCCTCGTCCACCGCCAACGGGGCACTGGACCGGTATGTGAAGCAGAAGCCGCAGTGGAAGCGATGCGAGGCCGACTCTCCGGCGGAGTTCCAGTGCGCCACGATCAAGGTCCCGCTGGACTACCGGGTTCCCGCGGGCAGGCGGATCGACTTGGCCATATCCCGGATCAAGAGCATCGCGCCCGACAAACGGCACGGTGTCCTGTTCTCCAACCCCGGCGGCCCGGGCGGGCGGGGGCTCTACATGCCGCTGGGGATGCAGGAGAGGCTCCCCGAGTCCGCACAGCAGAAGTACGACCTCATCGGCTTCGACCCGCGCGGTGTGGGGCGGAGCAGCCCGGTCTCCTGCGACCTGAAACCGGAGGAGGAGAACTGGCTGCGGCCCTACAAGGAGGAGACGTTCGGGAAGGACGTCGCCCGGGCACGCGACGTCGCGGACAAGTGCGAGGAGAAAGCAGGCGACACGCTCCCGCACATCACCACGCGCAACACCGCGCGCGACATGGATCTGCTCCGGGCGATCCTCGGTGAGAAGAAGATCTCGTACGTGGGCTACTCGTACGGCACCTACCTGGGCGCCGTCTACACCCAGCTCTTCCCGGGGCGGGCCGACCGGTTCGTGCTGGACAGCGCGGTCGATCCGGCGCGCGCCTGGCGGGGGATGATCCAGTGGTGGGCGGAGGGCGCCGAGCCCGCGTTCGACCGGTGGACCGAGTGGGCCGCCGCGCGTTCGGAGAAGTACGGCCTGGGTGCCACCCCGAAGGAGGTCGACCGGACCTTCTGGAACCTGGTCGCGCAGGCCGACGGGAAGCCCATCGAGGTAGAGGGGCAGCCGACCACCGGTGACGACATCCGCAGCGGTATGCGCGAGGCGGTCTTCAGCCCGGAGTACGCCACCGAGGGGATGGTGGAGCTGAAGAAGGCGGCAGCCGGCGAGCCCGCCTCCGAGGAGAAGCTCGCGGCGTTCGCCGGATCCGAGGGGACCGGAACGGCAGGCGCCGCCACCGAGGTGCCGTCCGACAACATGACGGCGAGCTTCTGGGCCGTCGTGTGCGGTGACAACTCGGCCGCCTGGTCCCGCGATCCTGAGAGCTACCGGCAGGACGCCATCGAGGACAAGGGCCGTTACCCGCTCTACGGTGACTTCACGTCCAGCATCAAGCCCTGTGCGTTCTGGGACAGGTCCGTGGAACCGGCAACCGAGGTGAACAACGAGGCCGGCTCCCTGGTCGTCCAGAACGAGTGGGACTCGCAGACCCCGCTGCCCAGCGGCCAGGCCCTGCACGCAGCCCTGAAGGGCTCGAAAATGGTCACCGTCCTCGGCGGCGAGGGCCATGGCGTCTACCCGAACGGCAACGCGTGCACGGACGGCACGGTCACCGGCTATCTGCTCACCGGCAAGCTCCCGGCGAAGGACGTGACCTGCGAGGCGACGGCCGAGTCGAACGCTGAGGCGCGGAAGAACCGGAAGCGGGACGCGCTCCCCGGGTCCCCGCTCCCGGAGCGTGCCCCGGACCGTTTCTGAGGCCGGTCGCACGGCTCATTGCCGCATGACCCACTGAAGAGGGGGGCGGGACCTCCCGGCGGGGTTCCGCCCCCTCGTGTCAGGCCCGGGACCTTGCCTGAGCACTGTCCCGTAAATGATCTACGACGTGTTCGCCGACCTGCTCATTTCTTCGTCATCCGGCGAGGCTGAGGTTGTACGGGCGAGCGGTGCCGAGCATGGCGTGCTCGACGCGGGCGCGGACCTTCCGGTGCGAGGAAGTCGGCGCGGACGCGGGAGCGCACGGTCGAGTCCGGTGTCGGCCGGCGGGGGAGTGGTCGTACCGCGTGTTCCTTCCCCAGGACACCGTTACGAGCCGCTGGACGCCTTCCGGAAGGCGTCTTGCGGATGGCCGCGTACGTCGTCGCGCCCTGGCAGCCCTGGTCGCAGTCGGCGGCACCACTCTTCCCGAACGTTGCACTCCGAGTGAATCAATATCTGCACCCGTGAGGTAAGGGTTTGCCGGACCGTGCGGTAAGAGTTTTTGCGGTGAGAGGCAAAGTGGAATTATGTAACGTGCGCAGGCCGTTGCGGCATGCTACTGTCTATCTCAGTTGCAGTTGTGGTTCCCAAAACTTCAAGTGCCCCCAGTCGGCTCCTGCCGGTGGGAGCGCTTTTGTATTTCCGGTCTTTTTCCGGTGGGGTGATCATCGCGGCGACACGGTGTCCGCGCAGTGCGGGCACCGATTCACTGCCCCCGAAGGAGATATGACATGGCTACTGGCACCGTGAAGTGGTTCAACGCGGAAAAGGGCTTCGGCTTCATCGAGCAGGACGGCGGCGGCGCCGACGTGTTCGCCCACTACTCGAACATCGCCGCTCAGGGCTTCCGTGAGCTGCTCGAAGGCCAGAAGGTGAGCTTCGACATCGCGCAGGGCCAGAAGGGCCCGACGGCCGAGAACATCGTTCCCGCCTGACGCCTGCGCACACCGTACAGCTGGGGCCCGCATCCTTCGGGGTGCGGGCCCCAGCTGTCCGCACGTCCCGCACCTGCTTTCGCCCGCGGGACGACGCCGAGAAATCCGCCGCACCCCCGCGGCTCCCCCTTCAGCGGACGCAGACGCGTCCCTGAAGAGCCGCACCGCGGTCGACACCCCGATGGGGCGTCCCGGCCGCGTCACTCATCTCAGCACCTGCGCCCGCGGTAATTCCCGCCGGCCGGCCGTGCTTTCTTTTGCCATTCGGCCCGTTCTTGCAATTCTCCATGCCGTTCGCCGCTGCGGGAATTCCTTGATATGTGCCGTATCGAGGAAGGGTCCCCCATGAACCGCACCCGTACCAACGACCGCTTCGCCCGCACCGGTAACGGCGGCGGCGACGCCCCGCGGGGCGGCGGCCGCTTCGGCTCGCCGGCGGCGCGCCGCTCCGCCGGAGCGGCCCGTTCGGGCGGTCACGGCCGCCGGACCGCCGCGCCGCAGGGAGAGTTCGCCCTCCCCAAGACCCTCACCCCGGCGCTGCCCGCCGTGGCCGGCTTCGCCGACCTCGACATGCCCGCGCAGCTGCTGGCCGCGCTCGCCGCGGAGGGGGTCAGCGTGCCCTTCCCGATCCAGGGCGCGACACTGCCGAACTCACTGGCGGGCCGGGACGTCCTGGGCCGCGGGCGCACCGGTTCCGGCAAGACCCTCGCCTTCGGCCTGGCCCTGCTGGCCCGCACCGCCGGACAGCGGGCCGAGCCGCGCTCGCCGCTGGGGCTGATCCTCGTGCCCACCCGTGAGCTGGCGCAGCAGGTGACCGACGCGCTCACCCCCTACGCCCGTTCCGTCCGGCTGCGACTGGCCACGGTGGTGGGCGGGATGTCGATCGGCCGGCAGGCCGGCGCGCTGCGCGCCGGGGCCGAGATCGTCGTCGCGACCCCGGGCCGGCTCAAGGACCTCATCGACCGCGGCGACTGCCGGCTGGACCAGGTCGGCATCACGGTGCTGGACGAGGCCGACCAGATGGCCGACATGGGATTCATGCCGCAGGTCACCGCGCTGCTCGACCAGGTGCGCCCGCAGGGACAGCGGATGCTGTTCTCCGCCACCCTGGACCGCAACGTCGACCTGCTGGTGCGCCGCTACCTGAGCGACCCGGTCGTGCACTCGGTCGACCCCTCGGCCGGCGCGGTCACCACGATGGAACACCACGTCCTGCACGTCCACGGCGCCGACAAGCACGCCGCCACCACCGAGATCGCCGCCCGCGACGGCCGCGTGATCATGTTCCTGGACACCAAGCACGCCGTCGACCGGCTCACCCAGGACCTGCTCAACAGCGGCGTGCGGGCCGCCGCGCTGCACGGCGGCAAGTCACAGCCGCAGCGCACCCGCACCCTGGCACAGTTCAAGACCGGCCACGTCACCGTGCTGGTGGCCACCAACGTCGCGGCGCGCGGCATCCACGTCGACCACCTCGACCTGGTCGTCAACGTCGACCCGCCCACCGACCACAAGGACTACCTCCACCGCGGCGGCCGCACCGCCCGCGCCGGCGAGTCCGGCAGCGTGGTCACCCTGGTCATCCCGAACCAGCGCCGCGCCATGACCCGCCTCATGTCGGACGCCGGAATCGTCCCGCAGACCACCCAGGTCCGCTCGGGCGACGAGGCCCTGCACCGGATCACCGGCGCCCAGACCCCCTCCGGCATCCCGGTCGTGATCACCGCACCGGTGGCCGAACGCCCGCACCGCCGCCCCACCCGCGGCCGGCGCCGCCCCGCCCCGGCCACCCGGCGCGCGCCCGTCTCCGGCGCGGCCGCCTAAAACCCCCGCGCCCCCAAAGACCCGCCCGTCCACACCAAGGACGCCCCCGCCGCCGGCCGGACACGGCCGGCGGGCACCGGCCCCGCGCACCGGACACCGGCCCACGCCGCGGACACGGCAGCACCCCGGGCATCCACCCCCGCCCCCGCCGCCCCGCCCCCTGGCCGGCCCGTCCCCCCCTTCTCCCTGTGAGGCATCATGCGCTGCGTCATCGCCCGCTTCCCCTTCGAGCTCACCAAGTACGGCGTGCTGGAATCGATGAAGGGCGTCAAGCCCGAGCCGGTCGCCGCCGAGTCCGTGATCATCGGGCGCCGCCACTACCCCGCCAAGCAGGTCGGCCAGGTCCTCACCCGCCAGGACCGCCGCGATTTCAGCACCGGCGAGGTCCTCCGGGCCATGACCCAGCTGGGCTTCACCTGCCGCACCGCCGCCCCGGCCGCACCCGCGAAAACCACCGACCCGCTCCAGCGGGCCTCCGCGATGCTCGGCACCCCCCAGCCCCTCTGACCGACGGGGAACGAACACAAGCCGACACCAGGACAGCCGTCAGGACAGCCGGAGGTCGGCACGGCAGCCACGGCCCCTCGTCCCCTCGGGCTACCGTCCGCCGGGAAGGTGGGGGTCAGGCGCCCGCCCCGCGGTCGGCCCCCACGCCACCGCGTCGCAGTTCGTTGTTGATACGCAGGGCTTCTTCGAGTTGGTCTTCCAGGATGATGATGCGGCAAGCAGCCTCGATGGAAGTGCCCTGGTCGACCATCTCGCGGGCTCGGGCGGCGACACGCAGCTGGTAGCGGGAGTAGCGCCGGTGGCCGCCCTCGGAGCGCAGGGGCGCGATCAGCCTGGCTTCACCGAGGGACCGCAGGAAGGCGGGCGTGGTACCGAGCAGCTCCGCTGCTCGTCCCATGGTGTAAGCGGGGTAGTCGTCGTCGTCGATTCGGTCGAGCGGTGTGTCTGCGGTCATCTGCACCTCTGCTTGGGTCATGCGTCGAGGGGCCTTGGTGCCGTACGGCACCAAGGCCCCGAGGGATTTGTAACACCATCGCCGGCTTACTGCGATACCGGCCTTCTGTTTCCGCACCGGCCCCCCACGGGGGGCGGAGAGTGCGGGGATCGCGGATGCGTGACCGTGGGACCACCTTCCGTTCCGGGGCCTGCGGTACCCGGGCGAACCGTTCTCACCCGGGCGATCCTGATGGCGTCGCCCTCCTTCTCTGCTCTTTCCGACGGGCCTCTTGGTACTGCGGATCCTGCGTACTACCGGTACTGCTGATGGCCCTCGTACGGCCACCGAGCCCGGCGGTCAGCGAGGGGGCCCCAAAACCCGCTTCGGCCCCGCCACTCCACCGCCGTGCCATTACCTCTGTTCTTCATGCGGGCAGTCCGTGTCTGCCACGCCTCACCGACTTCTTGGCTACACCAAAGACATTAACCCCTCCGCGGGCGCATGTCTACATCAGCCACAACAGATTTCAGTCCATGCGAGTGAAAGGTTCTCCGCCGGCGCCCATCAGCCGCAGCCGCCCGGCTTCGACCGGGCCGGTGTTCCCCCTGCCCGTCAACGTCGAGCCGCCGGCTCGGGCGGACGCCTGCCGGGATCGGCTCTCCGACGGACGGTGCCTGGCTGTCCCGCGCGGCGCTCCTTTCTCCGAAGCTCTTCCGAAGCGGGAGGCGCGGATCCGAATCCTGCGGCGCGCACACGACATGAAGAGAAGAAGGCGGGGGTAACTGGTCGACTCCGCTTCTCCCTGACCGTGTGAAGGTGACCGTGCCCGCATTCCTGAACGAGCTGTGGCCGCTGGGCTGGAGCATCGCCGTCTTCGTCCTGGCCACGAGCGTCACCGTGGTGTGCAGTGTCCGGCTGGCGAGTGTGGGCGACGTACTGGCCGACCGGACGGGATGGGGCGAGGCGTTCTTCGGCGCCGTACTGTTCGGGCTGGTCACCTCGATGTCCGGGATCGTGATGACGGCGGTCAGCGCGGCCTCGGACCAACCACAGCTCGCGTACAGCAATGCTGTCGGCGGCATCGCCGCGCAGACCGTGGCGATCGCGGTGGCCGACGCGTTCCACCGGGACGCCAACCTGGAGCACGCTGCCGCTTCGTTGCAGAACATGATGTTCGGCTGCCTGCTCATCGTGCTGCTGGGCATCGCGTTGATGGCCACCTTCAGTCCGGACGTGACCGTACTGGGGGTCCACCCCGCGTCTGTCGCCATGGTGGCTCTGTACTGGGGCGGCCTGCGGCTCATACGCGGGCAGGGGTCTCCCATGTGGCGGGCCGTGCGCACCACGGACACGCTGGCGGACGTCCCCGACAGCGATGCCGCCGACGAGGCCGTGACGTCCCACAGCACCCGGCGGTTGTGGACGGAGTTCGCGGCCGCCGCGGTGCTCGTCGCGGTCAGTGGGTGGGCCGTGGCCCATGCCGCGGAGAGCCTCATGAAGCACACCGGTCTGAGTGCGGGTCTCGTCGGCGCGGTCTTCATGGGTGTGGTCAACGCACTGCCGGAGACGGTCACGTCCATCGCCGCCGTACGCCGTGGGGCCGTGACGCTGGCCATCGCGGCCATCATCGGCGGCAACTGCCTCGACGCGCTCAACCTGGTCGTGGGTGACATCGTCTACGGAGGAGGATCGCTCTTCCACGCCGCCGACCCGCAGGAACTGTTCCTCACCAGCGGCTCCCTGGTGATGACGGCTGTCCTCCTCAGCGGCCTGGTCGTCCGCCAGAGGGCCAACTGGCTGCGCGTGGGGTACGACGGTGTCCTGCTCCTGGCTGTCTACGCCGGCATCGTCACCGTCCTCGCCCTCTAGGGCCGGCACGCCGCCGCGGACGCGGCCACCCCTCCTGTCGCCGGGTGGCCGCGTCGTACCGCTTCCTCCCGTACCCGGGACTCCAGGCGGATCAGGGCAGGTACTCGTCGTCAGCGGTGCTGGGCGCTGGACCGGTGACGGCTCTCAGGCCGGTCGGGGCGGATGACGGCCGGCAGGGCGGGCACGAGCCACAGCACACCGAGGTGGGGGCCACCCGGAAGAGGGCCCAGGACCGCCTGCATGCCGCTGATGACCGGCATCAGCACGCGCGAGCTCCTGACCGGCCGGGGCATTTCGTCACCGGGGCCGGCGGGACCGTAGCCGGGCCCGTCCTGCCCTGCGTTGCCCGTGCTCATCCGCGGCCTCGCCGCTCGTCCCCGTCACCCGCTCCCCGTTCCGCAGGGCGACACCCCAGCGCTTCGGCCCTCTCGGAAGTGCTGTGCCACGGGCGGCCGATGGCCGTGTCCGTGTGGCATGCCCGCCCGACGGGGGCAGAACGCTCCGTGGCAGCCGCATGTGCGTGGACCGGACGGGCCCGCCCAGGTCCACGAACTCGCAGAGCATCGGATGCGACGTGGAGATCAGGGCCAGGTCGCCGGAGCCGAGGCAGGCCGTGCCGCGCCCCTGCTCCAGCCGGATCGCGCTGCCGTCCGCGACCAGGACCAGGAGGTAGTCCTCGGGGTCCTGGCGGCGGATCCGGACCGGGGAGCGGCGGGCCGTCATCGGGGAGCAGGTGAAGTCGGCGACCATGCTGTGCGGCAGTCGCACGGCCTCCGCCCGTCCCTCGAAACGGGTCGCGTGCAGGCTGGTCATCGTCACCCGCATGACCTCCTGGCCGACCAGGTCGCTCCACCGGCCGAACCGGTCCGGCGCCGGAACCGCGTCGGTGCCCATCGTCACCACCGGCCCCTCCGCCGCGCTGTTCCGCTCCGCCGCCTTCTTGAGGATGGACATACAACAATGATGCCGGGCAGGGGAGTTGACCGAGAAGGACGCTTCCGCCCGGAACGGGAGCCCGTCGCATCGCGTCATAGTGTGTACCGGTGAAGACAGAACGGGGCGGTTCGCGAGGGTCGTTCGGGTTGCGGGCCGCCGCTGTCGGCTGTGCGGTCCTTGCCGGCGTGGCCAGTTGGAGCGGTCTGCTGGTGGTGGCGGGACGGGTGGTTCCCGGCTGGGGAATGGGCTGCGCGCTGCTCTGCATCGCGCTGGGGCTGCTCATGCGGATGCACAGCACATCGCGCCGCTCGGCAGCCGATGCGGGGGCGAGGCAACCCCCACGCGTACCGCGTTGGATGCTCTTCCTGTCAACTGCCGCCGCCGCACTGGCCATCGTGTTCGGCGCGGGCGACGATCTGCTCAACGGAGCCGACTACTTCGTCCTCGAGCCCGAGGGGCCCGGTGGCTGCCGGGTTGCGGTGCGGGAGACGTCCTTCCTGGTCATGGGTGGCGGTGAGGTATTCGAGGTGGGGGCCGGCGGCCTGGGCCGGCGCGTCGGCTCGTGGACGGTCGACGACGGCTACCGCCCCTTCCGCTCCGGTACGTACGAGCTGGACTGGGGGCGCGACAGCGGAAGCCTCCGCGTCGACGGCACCGGCACCGACCCCGTCACACGGTCCGACATACCCGAAATCAACTGCGGCTGACACAGCACGGGTTCGTCCCTCCAGCCGGTATCCACGGCGTACTTCGTCTTCGACGCCGATGAAAACCTCGTCCGCGAGCGCGTCCACTTCGACAGCCTGGCCATGCTCAAGCAGCTCGTCGGCGGCCTGAACACGAAGAACCCCCGGAACCGGCTCCTGGCGGCACGCTGCCTCAAGGACCTCCTCGCCGTGTCCGGTGGCGAGCCCCGTCCCAGGCTCGTCAACACCACTCCCCCTGTCTCCGACGCCGGTTCGCGTTGAACGCCTCTCGAGCGACGTCCGGCTCGCACCAGACGTACGTCCCTCGGTGCCCTCCCTGGCGAGCGGCTGCCGGGCCCGCACGCCGGCGCAGGCCCGCACCGGCGCCGGACCCCGCCCGTGCCGCCCTCTCCGTCTCGCTCCGGTGTGCGCCCCTTCGTCGGCGCCCTGAAGGAGGAACAGGGCCCCTTGTGCAGCACCGGGCACTCCGCTGTGCGTACGGATTCCGGCGATGGCCGGAACAAGTACTCCGGTCACCGGGTTTGCCGCCAACCAAGGGGAGAGAGCGTCGAGTTCGCCTAGGTTGGACCCACTGGTCACGCTCATCACAGGAGGCTCAGCCGTGTCGGAGGACACTACTCAGGACAGCGCCGGTTTCGAGACACGTGCCCGCATCGATACGACGAGGCCGCACTCGGCGCGGTTCTGGAACTACTTCGTCGGGGGCAAGGACCACTACGAGGTCGACCGGGAGATCGGGGACCAGATCAAGGGCATCTTCCCCGGGCTGGTCGACGTGGCGCACACCAGCCGGCGGTTCCTCGGGCGGGCTGTCACGCATCTGGCCCTGCAGCAGGGGATACGGCAGTTCCTGGACATCGGTACGGGCCTGCCGACCGCCGACAACACGCATCAGGTGGCGCAGCGCGTCGCTCCGGACGCGCGGATCGTATACGTCGACAACGACCCGATCGTGCTGACCCACGCCAACGCCCTGCTGACCAGCACTCCCGAGGGCCGCACCGACTATCTGGACGCCGACCTCCACGACCCCGAGTCCGTCCTGCGGGCCGCCGCCGAAACGCTGGACCTGTCCCGGCCCGTCGCCCTGATCATCCTCAACACGCTCGGCCATGTCGCCGACTACGAGCAGGCCCGTGAACTGGTGAGCCGGCTCATGGCAGGGCTTGCCCCGGGCAGTTACCTCGTGATCAGCGACAGCACGGCGACGAGCGAGGGCATGATCGCCGCGTCGAACGCGTACAACTCGAGCGGCGCCGTGCCGTACTATGTGCGCGAGGTCGAGGAGATCGCCGGGTTCTTCGACGGCCTCGAGCTGGTCGAACCGGGGGTCGTACGGGTCCCGGAGTGGCGGCCCGAGGCCGGGACACCGGGCGAGGACGACGAGAAGGCCGTGGACGCCTACGGCGGAGTGGCCCGCAAGCCGTAGGCGGGCGGGCGGGCGGGAAACCGGTGCAGTTCGGCTCCCCGCCCGTTCGGCATCCCGGGGGATGCCGAACGGGACGACTGACGTCAGGGAACGTTTCCACTGGTCAGCACAGCAATCGCGTGCCCCCTCCACGCCATCGGTATGCGAGGGCCAGTCGGTGTCACCACGTCGCGGAGCGAGCGCCTCATGACCGAGCAGCATGGCCGGACACGGGTCCGGGAAACGCGGCGCGTCGGCGGCGGGCGTGGACGGCCAGGAACGCGGAGAAGAAGAAGGAGCGGGCCGGTCATCCCTGAGATCGAGGGCCCGTCGTGGCCGGGCAGGGGGCGGCGTGTCCTGTGGCGGAGTTAGCATCCGGTCATGACGACTGTAGAGACCAACGGTTCTTCTCCCCTCGATGTCGAGATCGGTGCTCTGAGCGGCGGTTCCGCCGGACTGGCACGGTATGCGGGTCAGGTCGTGCTCGTCGTGAACGTGGCCTCCAAGTGTGGGCTGACCCCGCAGTACGCCGGGCTGGAGCGCCTGCACGAGCAGTACGCCGCGAAGGGCTTCACGCTGCTCGGCGTGCCCTGCAACCAGTTCATGGGGCAGGAGCCCGGCACCTCGCAGGAGATCGCCGAGTTCTGCTCCGCGACGTACGGCGTGACCTTCCCCATGACCGAGAAGGTCGAGGTCAACGGGGAGGGGCGGCACGCTCTGTACGAGCGGCTGGTCGGCTTCGCCGACTCCGAGGGGCACAGCGGGGACATCCGCTGGAACTTCGAGAAGTTCCTGATCGGCCGCGACGGCAAGGTCGTCGCCCGTTTCTCGCCGCAGACCGAGCCGGAGTCGGCGGAGGTCGTGGCGGCGGTCGAGGGCGCGCTCGGATAGCCGGACGGAACTTCCTCGAGAGGAGCGGCCTCGCGTACGGCGGCCTCGGGTTCGTCGGGGTGTTGACCTTGACCCTGGGGCAGGGGCGAGCGTTCGTGTCGCCGGGCGGAAGGGCTGCCCGGCGGCGGAGGATGGCGCGGTGGACGAGGAACTGCTCGGGATCGGCGCGTTCGCGGCGCGGGCACGGTTGTCGGCCAAGGCGTTGCGGTTGTACGACCGGCTGGGGCTGTTGGTTCCGGCGCGGGTCGACGAGGTCACCGGGTACCGGTTCTACCGGGCGGGCCAGGTCGAGCGGGCCCGGACGGTGGCACTGCTGCGGCAGCTGGACATGCCGCTCGCCCGGATCGCCGAGGTCGTCGACGCGGGTGACGGTGCCGTGGCGGCCGACCGGCTCGCCGCCTACTGGGCGGACGTCGAGGCGCGGATCGCCGGGCAGCGGACACTCGCCGAGTACCTCCGTGGACGACTCTCCGGGAGGAACTGCGAGATGTACGGGAAGTTCGTGGTCGAGACGGTGGACGTGCCGCGGCAGGTACTGGTCACCGAGACGCGGCACACGCTGGCGGACGAGTTGCCTGCGTGGATCGGGTCGGCGCTGGGGCGGCTGGAGGAGGCAGCGTCGGCGTGCGGGGGTGTGGCCGGGGTGCCGTTCGTCGCCTACCACTCCGAGGTGTCGATGGAGAGTGACGGTCCCGCCGAGGCGTGCGTGCCGGTCGCCGACGAGGCGGCGGCACGGGCCTGGGCCGAGGCGCAGGGGCGGGCCCGGGAGACGGCGGTGCGGGTGGAGCCGGCCCAGCGGCTGGCCTGCACCCGGATCACCAAGGCGCAGGTGGCTCATCCGCAGATCCTGGCCGCGTTCGAGGCCGTGGAGCAGTGGATGGCGGCCGAAGGGCTGACGGCCGCGGGGCCCTGCCGGGAGGTGTACTTCGCGGACTGGGGGGCCGCGGGGGCCGAGGACCCGGTGTGCGACATCGCGTTCCCGGTGCGGTAACGGCGTAGCCGCGGCTGCGGGACGCGGGCACAGGCCGAGCCCTCTCGGCAAGGACGGCGATCTCGTCGAGAGGGCTCTTCAGCCGTGCAGTGGTGCAGTCATGCAGTCATGCAGGGATCAGGCTTGTGACGGGGCCCTGGAACGGGCTTGTGGTGGTGCCGCCGACAGGTCTCCCGTCATGAAGGCGGGGCCGCTGGCGGCCCGCTGTCCGTCTCTGTGCGGTCCGGCCTCCTCAGGCCTTCACCGAGGCCACGAAAGCGCTCCACGCGTCCGTGGGGAAGGCCAGCTTCGGACCCTCGGGGATCTTGGTGTCCCCGAGTTCCAGTGCTTCCTCGGTGGTCGACCTGACCATCACGCACGCACCGTTGTTGTTGGTGTAGGAGGACGTCGTCCACGTTTCCGTGGTGCCCAGACGAATTGCCATGTTCGCTCCGTAGCCAGTTGCTGAGTTGCTGTCACCGGGCTGCGCATTCCGGCAGGGACCCGCAGAACGGATTGCGCCAACCTTCACTGACGGTTGGCGTGATCGACGCTACTCGCCAACATCCTCTTTCGGAGGAGCCATTCACTCGACCGGGTGGCATATTCCAGGAGATACTTCCAACCAGGCATATCAGCGGTGTAGAGTGCCGCCTTTTTCCTGCCGGAACGTCAGCGTGCGTACTCCTTCGCGACCCGCTCGACCAGCTGACGGGACTGCTCCACGTTCAGGGACTGGGCCCGCAGGTGCTCGTACATCACGGTGTACTTCTGCACGTCGTGCGGCTTCTCCAGGTACAGGTCACTGGTCACGCCCTCGATGTACACGACGCTCGAATCGGCCGCGTCCGCGAACTCCAGGATGGAGTACTGGCCGTTGATGCCGGAGTGCGCGCCGACCTCGAACGGCAGCACCTGCACGGTGATGTGCGGCTGCTGCGACAACTCCATGACGTGTTCCAGCTGTTCACGCATGACCTGCCGGCTTCCGACGACCCGGCGCAACGACGCCTCGTCCAGCACCACCCACAGTCGTAGCGGGTCCGTCTCGGCGGTGATGCGGCTCTGCCGGCGCAGGCGGACCTCGACCCGCTTGTCGTTGTCCTGCTCGGACGACTCGGGCGACCCGCCCTGGACGATCGCCTCGGCGTACGCGCGGGTCTGCAGCAGGCCGGTGATGATCTGCGGTTCGTAGACCCTAAGCGACTCCGCGTCCGTCTCCAGGCCGATGTAGACGCTGTACGGGATGTCGCCGAAGGCGTGCCACCAGCCCTGCTGGCGCGAGTCCTTGGCCATCTGCATCAGCGACTCGACGATCCGCTGGTCCGCGACCTCGTAGACGCCGCAGAGGTCGCGGACGTCTCGCTGGCTGATGCTGCGCCGGCCGTTCTCCAGCCGGCTGATCTTCGACTGCGACACCAGCAGTCGCTCCGCCACCTCCTCCGCCGTCATGCCCTTGAGCTCGCGGAGCCTGCGCAGCTCCTGGCCCAGCCGGCGTCGCCTGACGGTGGGATTGACATTGGACGCCACGGGACGTGCACCTCCGGCTGCGTGCCTCGTACTTACTCGTACTTGCCACTTTGCGTATCTGGTGTTGAGCAGACTGCCACCAAGCTGCTTCCTACCGCTGGGAAACAACGGATATCCAGCGGGTGCACCCCGGTTCGGGGATGCCGGCGGCACGGAACAGTGCGGAGTCGGTACGGTGGCGGGTTTCCGGCACGCCGAGCGGGGCGGAGAGAGCGCACGCGCTCTCTCCGCCCCGCTCGGACAGCGGCTCCCGTGACCGGGTCTGTGGTGCCGTGGCCGGTCAGTGGCCTAGTGGGCCACGGCGCGCGCCATGGATCCGTGGCGCGGCTGGGCCGGAACGCCACGGGCGGGTTCCGGTCCGCCCCTGCCGCCGGCGGTGGCGGCCTGACGGCCTCCTGCCGGGGCCGGGTTGCGGCGTGGCTGGGCCGCCACACCGTTCTGCACGTCCATCACCGCGTGCGCCACCAGGCCGCCCATCGGGTCGTGCCGGATCAGGTCCCGCAACCGGGAACGTGAGGAGCGACCCTCGTTCCCCGGGTACAGGTGCTTGCCGAGGCCCACGGCGTGCGCCAGTGCGGCGAGCGCCGCGGTCCGTGGGTCCGGTGGCACGCCGGTACGGATCGCGGAGTCCAGCCGGGCCCTGATCTCCCGGCTGATCTCGGTGTCCGTCGCCTGGTAGCGAGTCGTCGGCAACACCCCGCACATCTGACCGGCCACGGCATGCACCATGCCGCACCGCTCCAGATACGAGAGGTAGGTCTGGCGAAGCCCCAGTCGCGGCCCGCCAATCCAGTTGACCGCCCGGACCGGAGCGCCGCGCCTTCGCAGCAACTCCAACGCGCAGTCCAATGTCGGATCTCCAGTCGGCCGTGGTACCACCACGGCGATACGATCCCCGTCTGGGGCTATCCGTCCGGCCAGCGCCAGCTCCACTAGCTGCGCTCCGGCCAGACCGAGGTCGAGCGACTGCGGCTGTGCAGTGGTACCCGTGGTCGGGTCCAACGCCAGCAGCAGAAGCTCTTCCGGAAGTGTTCTGCGGCTCCTGCCCATCCATGCCTCCCCGCGTGGATGAGTGACAGGGTGACCCCTCTCACATTGGTCTGTCGAGAGCACGTGACTGGTTTGTAAGGGAACCGATAGGTATGTCGTTCTCGTCTACCGCGTGGGGGAAGCCCGCAGACAGGACACTGGTAGATGGTTCGGACAGGGCTGCGAAGCGCTGTCGCGGGCGGCGGGACGGGTTCACGGTTCGGTTGGCGTACGCGCGACGCGCGACGCATGGAGGAGGCATCGGTGGCGGGCGAGTTCCCCGACAGGTCGAAGCAGCGCGAGTCGTCGGAAGAAGCGACGCCGGGGAGCGCGGGTCCGGTTCCCGAAGCCAGGAGCGAGGGGGGCGGCGCCGGGAATCGGGACCCCCGGCTGGCGGCGACCCGGGACGCTCCGTCGTCGACGGCGACGGCGACGGCGACTTCGGGTTCATCCACGTGGTCGAATCCCGCGGGGGATCGCGGGGGCGTGGACACGGCCACGCGGGTGCTTTCGGTGCGCGACGCGCGGGCCGACGACGAGGACGCCGTCGAGGCCGCGGACTCCGAGTCAGGCAACGGGACGTCCGTCCGGAGTGACGATTCCGCTACGGACGGTGAGGGTGAGCCGTTGGACGCCGTCGTCGCGGCGTGGGTACGGTCGGCGGACGAGGTGGAGCGGAGCGCGGGCGGCGAGGACGCCGACGGCGGCGACACGGGCGCCAGGAGCGGCCCGGAGGACGGCGGGGACGGCGGCGCGAGCCGGGACGAGGGGCCCGGCGGGGCTTCCGAGGGCGGATCGGCCGACGATGCCGGCGCGACCGGGGGGCCCGACGAGGCCGACGGTTCCGGCTCGGAGAGCGAACCGGTGCCCACCGCCGAGGCCGGGATCGAGCCCGAGCCCGAGCCGGAGACCGACGCCGGCGCAACCCCCGTCGCCGACGCCACCGACGACGCCCCGGACGCCTCCCAGGCCACCGCTGACGCCTCCCCCGGGGACGACGCCACCCCCACGGCCGAGGACGACAGCGACTCCGACAGCGACGGCGCGGACGCGCCCTCCGGGTCGACGCCCGAACCCGAGGCCGGCGCCAAGCCCGAAGCCGCCCCCGCACCGAGCGCGGACCGGGCCGACGGCACCGACACGGACGACGACGATCGCGACGGCACCGGCGGCGCCGAGCCGACCACCGATCAGCCCACCGATCAGCCCACCGCCGTCTTCAAGGCCCCGCGCCCCTCCGCTTCCGCCGTCGACCGGCCCACCACCATGCTCAAGCTGGGCGACGCGGCCAAGGACACCGGCACGGCCGACGAGGGAGAACCCGAGTCCACCTCGGACTCCGGGGCCAAGGACCGGAGCAGGGACGAGGACGAGCCCGGGTCGGGCCCCCTGTCCGGCCCTCGGCGCGCCGGCACGTTCGTGCCGCTCAAGGACCTGGACGGCCCCGAGACCCGTAAGCCTCAGAAGCCCTCGAAGCTGCCGGAGGGCGGGGACTCCGCCACCACCGCGCTGCGGTTGCCGCCTTCGGCTCAGACACGGCCCTCCGCGCCGTCCGCGCCCCCGGCCGACGGCACCCGTTCCGTCCCGCAGGTCGGGCCGGAGCTGACGCGGCAGCAGCCGCTGCCGCCCAAGCCGCCGCTGGACCTGCTGGCCGAGCTGACCAACACCCCACCGCCGCCGGACACTCCGCTGCGCACGGCCCTGCGGCGGGTCAAGATCTGGACGCCGCTGGTCGCGCTTCTGGTGATCGTCTTCGCGGTCGTGCAGAACATGCGTGCGCTCCCCACACCTACGCTCGAGCTGACCGCGGAGGACAGCTTCACCTTCGACGGCGGCAAGGTCGACATCCCGTGGCCGGCCGACGGGCAGGCCGCGCTGGACGTGCAGGGGATCGGCACCTTCGGCTCCTCCGGTGAGCAGAAGCCCGTGCCGATCGCCAGCGTCGCCAAGGTCATGACCACGTATCTGATCCTGCGCGAGCACCCGCTCAAGAGCGGCGCCGAGGGTCCGATGATCGAGATCGACGGCCCCGCGGAGGAGCAGTCCGACGCCGGCCAGGAGTCGACCGTCGATGTGACCGCTGGTGACGAGATCTCGCAGCGGGAGGCGCTGGAGGCCGTGTTGATCGCGTCCGCGAACAACGTGGCGCGACTGGTCGCCCGTTGGGACGCGGGGTCCGAGGAGGCGTTCGTCGAGAAGATGAACAAGGCCGCCGAGGACCTCGGCATGACCGACACGACGTACACGGACCCCTCGGGTCTGAACAACACCACGGTGAGTACGGCCGTGGACCAGGTGAAGCTGGCCCGGGCCGCGATGAAGCAGCCCGCCTTCCGCGAGATCGCCGCGATGATGTCGTACGACGACTACAAGGGTGTCAACCACTCCAACTGGAACCAGCTGGTGGGGTCCAACGGCGTCGTCGGCATCAAGCCCGGAACCACCACCTCGGCGCTCGGCAACCTCGTCTTCGCCGCGAAGAAGGACGTCGACGGCGAGATCCGGACCATCGTCGGTGCCGTGGTGCGCCAGCCCGCGGGCGGCGCCGACAACTCGATCCTGGCCGGGGCGCTCTCCGCGGGCGACCGGCTGATCCGGGCGGCGCAGGACGTACTGGAGTCGACGACGGTGCTGAAGAAGGGCAGCGTCGTCGGGTACGTGGACGACGGGCTGGGCGGCCGGACGCCCGTCGTCCTCACCGAGGACCTCAAGGCCGCCGGCTGGCCGGGGCTGAAGGTGAAGCTGACGTTCGCCGGGACGGAGGTGCCGCACCAGGCGAAGGCCGGCACGGAGGTGGGCTCGCTCACCGTGGGCGACGGCACGGACAGCGGTGCCGTCAAGGTCCCGGTCGCTCTCCAGGAGGACCTCGTGGAACCGGGCTTCACGGACAAGCTGACGCGCGTGGCCTGATCGACGAGCGACGACGAGCGACGACCAGCGGCGACGAGCGGTGGGCATCGCACCCCGTCGGCCGGTGCCCACCGCGGGCGACGGCCGACGGGGTGCGTGCTAGCGTCGCGAAACGGGCAGGTCGCCGGTGACCGCACCGCTGCCGTGACCGGACCACGCACCACGATCACGCACCACGAAGACGCGAGACGAAGACGCCATACGGGGAGTGCCTTCAGGTGGCCACTGCGGAGCCGACACGCGCCGACGACGCCGATCCGGGCCCGGAGTCCGGCCCGCGAATACCCCTGCCGGAAGCCGGCGGCCGGCCACCGGGCGCGGACACGAAAGGCACGCCGGGCACCTCCGCCTCCGCTTCCCGTCCCAGGGCTTCCCGTCCCAAGGCCGCCGTTTCGGCCGTACGTGCCCGGATGCTGCGGCATCCGGTACTGTCCGTCACCGCGCTCGCCGGTGCGCTGCACATCGTCTGGTTCTTCACGTTCGCGAACAGTGGCGGCGATCTCGCGGCGCAGGACGCCTGGGCCGAGTTCGTCGGTCGGCATCCCGACTCCGCGTACAACATGGCCTGGTACGGCGGGATGCACGCGGTGTCGTACAGCGTGGTGTCGCCGTATCTGATGTCGGCCCTCGGTGTGCGGACGACGATGATGCTCGCGGGGACGGTGTCGGCCGCGCTGCTGACGATGCTGCTGATCCGCAACCGGGCGGTGCGCAATCCGCTGTGGGCCGCGCTCGCGGGCGTGTTCGGGCTGCTGGGCAACGCGGCTTCGGGACGGGTGACGTTCGGGCTGGGCGTGCTGTTCGGGCTGGCCGCGGTCGCCGTCGTGTTCTGCTGGCCGCACCGCTGGCGCTACAAGCGCTGGGCGAAGGCCCTGTGCGCGGCACCGCTGGCGGCGCTGGCCACGATGTCCTCGCCGGTCGCGGGCCTGTTCGTGGGGCTGGTGGCGGTGGCGCTGTTCCTCCAGAAGCGGCGGCCGGGGGCGTGGGCGCTGGGGCTGGGGCCGACCGTGGTGGTGGCGGTGTCGGCCTGGCTGTTCCCGTTCTCGGGGACGCAGCCGATGGGGTTCGGTTCGGCGGTCCTGCCCCTGGCGTTCTCGGTCCTGGTGTACGTCCTGGTGCCCCGGGAGTGGATCACGGTCCGGATCACGGCCGCGGTGTACGGGCTGGGCGTGGTGCTGGTCTGGTTGGTGAGTTCGCAGATCGGTTCCAACATGACGCGGCTGGCGATGCTGTTCGCCGGGGTGGCGCTGGTGGCGGCGCTGCCGTTCGCGGTCCCGCGGAGCCTCAAGTGGTACGCGCTCGTCGTGGCGTTCGTCGGGTTCGTCGGATGGATCGGCTACAAGTCGGTCGACGACGTCGTGAACACGACGCCGGCCGCGTCCTGGGCGCGGGAGCTCGCGCCGCTGGTGAACGAGCTCCAGGAGGTCGGCGCCGACAAGGGGCGGGTGGAGGTCGTCCCGGCGCGTTCGCACCGCGAGGCCTCGGCGCTCGCGCCGTACGTCAATCTGGCGCGGGGCTGGAACCGGCAGGCCGACATGGAGCGCAACCCGCTCTTCTACGACGACACCCTCAACTCGGCGAACTATCACGAGTGGCTGAAGCGCTGGGCGGTGCACTTCGTGGTGCTGCCGAAGGAAGAGCCGGACGGTGACGGCAGTAAGCGGGAGCGGGAACTGGTGCAGCGGGGGCTGCCGTATCTCCAGCAGATCTGGGGCGACGCCAACTGGCAGCTGTTCGCCGTGCAGGATCCGTCCTCGCTGGCCGAACCGAACGCGGTCGTGGAACGGGCCAGCCAGAGCGAGATGACGATGCGGGTCGAGAAGGCGGGCCGGGTCGTCGTGCGCATCCCGTACTCGCCGTGGCTGAGCATCGTCGACGAGGACGGCAACAAGCTGGAGGGGCCGCAGGAGACGGAGGGGTCCAGGAACCGTTCCGACGGTGACGGCGCCGCCGACGGGGACGCGGACGACCGGCCAAAGACGTACGACAACCTCAACGGCTGCCTGATGGAGACCGAGGAGGACGAGAACGGCGACAAGTGGACCGTGCTGCTCGCGCCGGAGCCGGGCACGTACCGGCTGGCGGCGCCGTACGGCGTGCCGCGGGGCACGCCGTGCCCGGAGGAGCTGAGCTGACCGGCCGACGCAGCGGGTCCACGAACCGGTCGGTGCCGTACCGGATCCGGTGAACACCGTGCTGCCGCGCCGGATGTGGCGGACTGCCATGTGCCGGACGTGGCGGCGTTCCTGGCGCCGTAGCGCCGTAGCGTCCGCCGTAGCGCCGTAGCGGGCTCGGGTGGTCACGGGGCAGTCGCTGCTCGTCGACGCGGGTGCACTCACGCGCTGGTCCCGGCGGTCCCCGCCCCACCCCACTCCACCCCACCCAGACATTCGAAACCATGAACGTTGGTCATCAGCGTGAACATTTTTGCGTGCTCTTGACCTTCCCCTTCCTTGTCGTGCCCACGCCTACGCCTTCACGATGAGCGGGCACTTCGCACCCTGCCGCAGAAGTACCTCGGACCCACCGCAGACCTACCCCGCTCGGGCGAAGTGCCAACCAGCTGAGCGGAGTTCACAAGGCGGACCCTGGAAGGGGGGACATGAACAGTCTCGACTGGGCGGTACTCATCAGCTACTTCGCGGTGATGGTCGCCATCGGTGTCTGGTCGCACAAGCGGGTGGACAACGTCAGCGACTTCTTCACGGCCGGCGGCAAGATGCCCTGGTGGCTCTCCGGCATCTCCCACCACATGTCGGGTTACAGCGCGGTGATGTTCACCGGCTACGCCGGCATCGCGTACACGTACGGTGTGACGTCCTTCGTCACCTGGTCCTTCCCCATCGCCCTCGGTATCGCCATCGGGTCGAAGCTGTTCGCCCCGCGGATCAACCGGCTGCGTTCCCGGCTCCATGTGGCGTCCCCGCTGGAGTACCTCAAGAACCGTTACGACCTGAAGACCCAGCAGGCACTGGCCTGGTCCGGCATGCTGCTGAAGATCGTGGACGTGGGCGCGAAGTGGGCCGCGATCGCCACGCTGTTGGCGGTGTTCACCGGTATCTCGCTCAACGAGGGCATCCTCATCACCGGCGTGGTCACGGCGATCTACTGCACCATCGGTGGCCTGTGGGCGGACGCACTGACCGAGTTGGGTCAGTTCATTATCCAACTCCTCGCCGGTATAGCCATGTTCGTCGCGGTGGTGGCCGAACTCGGCGACCATGGCGGCTTCTTCGGAGTGTGGGACGAGCCCGAGCTCCAGGGGCATGCGGAGCCGCTGGTCGGGCCGTACGGCACGATCTTCCTGCTGGCGTTCCTCTTCATCAAGCTCTTCGAGTACAACGGCGGCATGCTCAACCAGGCCCAGCGGTACATGGCCACGGCCACACCCCGCGAGGCGGAGCGCTCGGCACGGCTCTCGGCGGTGCTGTGGCTGGTCTGGCCGCTGGTGCTGTTCTTCCCGATGTGGATGTCGCCGCTGCTGGTGGAGTCCCAGAAGGCGGACGGTTCCGACTCGTACGCGCTGATGACCGAACAGCTCCTGCCGCATGGACTGTTGGGACTGGTCATCGTCGGTTTCTTCTCCCACACGATGGCGATGTGCTCCTCGGACGCCAACGCCATCGCGGCCGTGTTCACCCGGGACGTCGCCCCGGTGCTGTCGGCGAAGGCGCGGCGCTGGAACGACCGGTCGGGGCTGCTCGCGGCCCGGGTGACGACCGTGGTCTTCCTCGGCCTGTCCATGGCGGTGGCGACACAGGTCAACTCGCCCACGTTCAAGGACATCATCACCGTGGTCATCAAGTGGGTGGCCGGCCTGATGGGCCCGATCGCCATCCCGATGATGCTGGGTCTGCTGCGGCCGTTCCGCCGCTCGGGCCCGACCGCGGCCCTCACCAGCTGGTCCATGGGCCTGCTGGCCTTCTGGCTGGTCAACTACCCCGTCAACTGGGCCGTCGAGGGGGGCGTGCCCCTGGAGTACCAGGTCTCGATCCCGCTCGCCGTCTCACTGGTCCTGTACGTCCTGATCGGCTACGCGAAGCCGGAGGACACCCCGGAACGGATGGCGGTCATCGAGCGCATCAACACCGACGGCGACGACTCCGCCGCGGCGGCGGTGCCGGCGCAGTCCGGAGCCCCGGACGTGGCACCCGCCCGGACGACGGACTAGGGCCCGTCCGTCACGCGGCACGGAAAGCCACGGGAGCCACGGGAGTCACCCGGTCAGGGAGCCTCCCCTCCCCCTCGGATAGCGCGCCATCCAGGCCGGGGACGACCCGGCGGGCCCGTGCAGGGCGGGGCCCTGGGTCATCTCCATGGCGAAGTCGTCGGCGAGTTCCAGCAGCGTGGGACGGCCCTCCAGTTCGGCCAGCCAGGCCGGCGGGAGGGCCGTTTCGCCGTAAAGGGCCCCCAGCAGCCCGCCGGTCAGTGCACCGGCCGCCGCGCTGGGCCCGTCCATGTTGACGGCGAGGCACAGCCCGTGCCGTATGTCCTCCCCCACCAGCGCGCAGTACACGGCGACGGCGACG
The DNA here is from genome assembly GCF_042717095.1 of Streptomyces sp. NPDC058632. Classification (NCBI taxonomy): domain Bacteria; kingdom Bacillati; phylum Actinomycetota; class Actinomycetes; order Kitasatosporales; family Streptomycetaceae; genus Streptomyces; species Streptomyces sp. NPDC058632. The sequence goes on from NZ_JBHXQZ010000032.1 coordinate 57,591, forward strand.
AGCCCCTCGGCGGTCCCGGTCCCGCTCAGCCGGGTCACCCGTTCCGGTGTGGGAATGCCCTGCCGCACGGCGCCCAGGGCGTGCTGCAGGGCGTCCGACACGGGCTGGTGCCCCGGCCGTGCGGCCAGCAGCGCGAGGGCCCGCTGCACCGCCGTGTCGAGGGTCTCGCCCCGGGCCAGCCCGTGCACGATCACCGCGTACGCGCCGGCCGCGAGGTAGGCGGTCGGATGGCCGTGGGTCTGTGCCGCGCACTCCACGGCGAGCTGGGCGACGAGCTGCGGCTCCCAGCCGACGAGCAGCCCGAAGGGCGCCGACCGGGCCGCCGCCTCGGGGCCCGCCGCTCCGGGGTTCTTGGGAGCCTCGGGCGTGCCCATGGTCTCGTCCCCGAGCCCGACCAGCAGCGCGCGGGCCGGGTCGCGGCGGGCATAGAGCCACTCCTCGCGGGCGAGCCACCCGTCCTCCTTGCGGCGCTCGTCGGGCCCCCAGTCCCGCTGGGTGGTGGCCCAGCGCAGGTACGCGCGGTGCAGATCGGTCGGCGGGTGCCAGGCACCGGTGTCGCGCCGCACCTGGGCGCGGATCAGGCCGTCCACGGAGAACAGGGTCATCTGGGTGAGGTGGGTGACGGCGCCGCGTCGGCCGTGGGCGGGGGCGAGCCCGGTGATCCCGGCGGCGCCGTGCGCCTGACGGATCGCGTCGACGCCCTGGCCGTCCACGGGCGCGCCCAGCGCGTCCCCGACGGCCACCCCGAGCAGCGTCCCGCGCACCCGGCTGCGGAAGTCCTGCTGCTCGCGGCGCCCCCACACGGGTCCGCCAGTCGCGTCCACCCAGACCTCCCGGACACCGTGCGTACGTGCGACGCCAAGCACTGTATGCGAACGGGGACGGTCGGATCAGGGTCGGTTCAGGGCACGGAGAGGTATGGGAGCGGTGACCGGTCTGACCGCCTGGTCACCTACGCCCGGACTCGTCCAGACGGCGTCGGACCTCGTCGCGCCGCGTCCGCGCCCACCCGTACGACGGGCTCAGTTCCAGAGCACGGTCCAGGTCCCGCAGGGCCTGGTCGTGGCGGCCGAGGTTCGAGAGGGTCACGCCCCTGCTCGCGAACGCCGACGTATACGCGGGGTCCAGGGTCAGGGCCTGGTCGTAGTGGGCGAGGGCTTCCTCGTCGCGGCCGGCCGCGCGCAGGGCGTCGCCGCGTTCGCAGTGGGCCCAGGGGGAGTCGGGTTGCAGGGCGACCGCCCGGGTCAGGTCGGCCAGTCGGCGTGCGGGTTCGTCGAGCGCGCGCCACACCCTGGCCCGGCGGATGAGCGCCCAGGGGTAGTCCGGCTTGAGCTCCAGTGCGCGGTCGAGGTCGGCGAGCGCGGCGGCCGGTTCACCGAGGGCGAGGCGGGTGGCGCCGAGGGAGGCCCAGGCGTAGTCGTGGGCCGGGTCCAGGGCCAGTGCCCTGCGGAGGTACCGCACCGCGGCCGGGTACGTCTGGCGGGCCCGGAAGTACTCCCCCATCAGGGCGTAGGTCCCGACGTCGTCCGGGGCGAGGTCGACGGCCAGCCGCAGGTGGGCGAGGGCGGCGGCGTAGTCACCCCGGGCGGCCAGGGCGACGGCCTGGCTCCGGCGGATGCGGGCCGCGGTCGCCGGGGACAGCTCGAGGTCCCACCAGTCGGACGGCTCCCGCCCGTCCTCGTCCTGTGCACGGTCGGGCCCCGCGCCGGCCGGCACGCGGCCGCCCGGAAAGGTTCCGGGCGACGCGGTATCGGACGACTCGGTATCGGACGACTCGGCATCCTGCGGCCGTTCGCTGCGCGGCCCCGCGCTCCAGGACGCCTCCTCGGGTGGCGGGGCCTGTGCCGTCACCGCTGCGGGCGGCTCGGCGCGGTTCACCGGGACTGCCGGCAGGTCCGTGTCGTCCTCCGTCGGAGGCCGTCGGCGAAGGCGCCGGTCCGCATCCGACGAGTCGCGGTGCCGCCCGCCCGAAGGCGGGACCGGCGACGGACCCGGAAGCCGGTCCAGCAACCGGACCATGACGGCGTGCGTGCCGCCACCGTCGAGCGCCTCCGACAGGTCCCGGCCCCACCGGGCCACGGCCTCCAGGTCCGCGTCCCGCCCCGCGTCCTCCAGGAGCCGGGTCCATCGTCCCGCGACGGACTCTCCCTGGTCGCAGGCCTCGACGAGGTCGCGCAGCACCTGCGCCGGCATGGACCGCTCCCGCGCGCACAGCAGGTGGTACGACTCCGCGAGCCGCAGTTCCCGCCACTCCTCGTCGGCCCACAGCTCCGCTGTGTCCCGTCCGGCCTCGGCCTCCTCGCGCCACTGCCCGAACACCGCCGCGAGCCGCCGCTGCTGCTCGGCCCACCCACGCGGGAACCAGGTGCGCTGCATACGGAGCATGGGCGCGCGTACGACATCGTGGTACCGGAGCCGCGACGCCTGCGCGCCGACGAAGGGGAGGCTCCTCAACCATCCGTACAGCTCGTCCAGTCGGCCCTCGTCGTACTCGTGGTACTCGTTCCCGCGCCCGCGCCCCGCCAGGGCGGCCCCGAACACGTCGGCGTCCAGCCATCGGGGCAGTGCGCCCGCCAGAGCGGCGGCCCTGCGTACCGGGTCCTGCTCCCACTTCAGGAACCGGTCGACCGCGGTGACGCTGGGGTCCTCCACCTCGTCGGGGCCGGCGGGCCGGGTCTCGGCGAGGGTGGACACCAGGACCGGCAGCCCGCCGGTGAGCCGGAGCACCTCGGCGACGACGGGATCGGCGACGACGCCCCGTGCGGCGAGCAGTCCGCGCACCTCGGCCTCCGTGAACGGCGCGAGCGGGAGGACGGTCATGTGGTCCGCGAACCCACTCCACCGGGCGGGGTCGACACGGCGCTGGCCGGCGGTCACCACGACGATCGTGGCGGGCAGCGGGCCGTGGCGGTCGGTCGTCATGAGGTCGTGCAGCCAGCCGTCGAGGAAGCGGCCGGTCTGCTCATAGGTGTCGAGGAACAGGGCGATCCACGGTACGTCCGAAGCCGCGTCGGACAGCTCGTTCACCAGGACCGGGGTGAGGACGCTCTCCGGGGAGAGGACGAGCCGCACGTCCTCGTGGCTGCGGAAGCGTGCGCTCAGCCCGGCTCGCAACCGGTCGGCGCCCTGGGCGAGTTGCGCGGGGTCGAGGACACCGGCGAAGGGGCCGACGCCGGGGACCAGGCCCAGTCCGGCCAGTCCGGCCCGCGCGACGGCCATGCTGCCGGCCGACGGAGTTCCCTCCGGTTCCGGGACCAGCGTAGCGAGCGCGGCCGCCTCCGCCTCATGGAGCCGCTCGCGGTGGCTGACGAGCAGGCGTTCCAGGTCCTTGAACCGGTGCCCCTGAGAACTGAACTGACGACACATCACTTCCAGCGCCTCGGGCACGCTCCCCGTGCTCTCATCGACGTACGCCGTCAACGCGCCGCGCTCCCGGGCGATCTGCTCGAACTCCCGGACCAGAAAGGTCTTCCCGACACCCGCGTTGCCATGCACGTGAAAGCGGAACCGGTGCCGTTCGTCCTCGGGCGGGATGTCGAAGTTCACCCGGAACAAGTCCAGTTCGGCGCTGCGGGCCACCAGTCCGGCACGTCGGCGCTGTTGGACGAGCTGCTGCATCGACGGCCGTGCCTGCGCCACGTGTACGTCCCCTCGCCCGGATCCCGACCGGCCCCATTCTGGCTCAATGCAGACGGGACACGGCGGGTCGCACGGGGAAAGGAACCGCCATGGCCACCACCCCGCGCGGCGTGCTCCCCCTCACCGCCACCCTCCTCACCGCTTCCGTCGCCCTCTACATGGCGCTCGTGTCCTTCGGCAACATCACGGACTTCGGCACGAACCAGGAGTTCGTCCGGCACGTCCTGGCCATGGACACCACGTTCGGGGACGACGACCTGATGTGGCGCGCGATCACGAACGAAGGGCTCCAGGACGCGGCGTACGTCGCGATCATCGTGTGGGAGACGGTGGCCGCACTGGTCCTGGCCCACGGCACCTGGCTCTGGACCCGACGCGACCACACCCGCGCCCGCCGCGTCTCCACCTACGGCCTCCTCATGGTCATGCTCCTGTTCGGCGGCGGCTTCCTCGCGATCGGCGGCGAGTGGTTCGCGATGTGGCAGTCGGAGGACTGGAACGGCCTGGACGCGGCGACCCGGGCGTTCGTCTTCAGCGGGGTGGTCCTGCTGGTCGACCAGCTGCCGGGATTCCCGGAGGGAAGAGCCGACGCCGGCTGACGGTCTCCCCGAGGTCGTCACCACTCCGAGCGGTTATGGCATTTCCGATGCCGTAACGGGCCCCATGGCTGAGGGCCGAGAAGGTCTGATCCCACACAGTTATTCGACGACCCGCACCGTCGTCCCCGCCGTTCCGAAGGTCCACAGGGCCTCGCCGTCGGCCTTCGCCACGCGGATGCCGCCGGTCTGGCGACCCTCGGCGGGCGGGGGCGAGGAGCCGTCGACGGCGTTGGAGAAGGCGATGGAGACGCCGGACTTCGCGGCGAAGTAGATGATGTGCTCGATCTCCACGCCGTCGCTGCCCGTCGTGGCCTCGGTGCGGGTGCCGATCGTGTACGTACCGGGGTCGGGGGCGACCGTGCCCGGCCAGACCTCGAAGAAGCGGCGCGGGGCGTCGCTCGCGTCGACCAGCCACACCTGCTGCGTGTCGAGGGAGTAGACGATACGGCGGCCGGTGCCGGAGTCGGCCGGGACCGCCGGCTCCTTCGGCTCCGCCTCCTCCTCGTCCCCGGGACCGGCCGAGGGCTTCGCGTCCGGGTCCGTCGCCGGCGTACTCGGGCGGCTCGTGGACGCGGTGGGCTTCGTCCCCTGGTCCGCCTGGACGCCCAGGACCGCCACTACGGCTATCGCCCCCGTGGTCAGCCCGGTCACCCAGGCCCACGAAGGAAGACGGGCAGGCACCGGTACGCATCTCCTAGGTCGGGCGGAGTTCCGACCCCCTGGCGCCAGGGGCACCAGGAGTCAGATCATCCTACTGCCCGGCCTGCCCAGCTCGGTTTCTCCCTCGACTCCTCAGTCCAGCACCGGCAGCAGTTCCGGCAGGTGGCCGTCCGAGGCGCGGGCCGCCTGCTGCCGCTCCTTCGGGACCTCGCCGTACAGGGTGGTGCGGGGCCTGGCCGGGCGGCCCGCCGCCTCCGCCACCGCGATCAGGTCCTTGACCGACTTGTACGAGCCGTAGGACGAGCCGGCCATCCTCGAGATGGTCTCCTCCATCAGCGTGCCGCCCAGGTCGTTGGCGCCGGAGCGGAGCATCTCCGCCGCACCCTCCGCGCCCAGTTTGACCCAGCTGGTCTGGATATTGGGGATGTGGGGGTGGAGGAGGAGACGGGCCATCGCCGTGACCGCGCGGTTGTCGCGGGTGCTCGGTCCGGGCCGGGCGATGCCGGCCAGGTAGACGGGGGCGTTGGTGTGGATGAAGGGGAGGGTGACGAACTCCGTGAAGCCGCCGGTGCGTTGCTGGATACCGGCGAGGGTGCGCAGGTGCCCGAGCCAGTGACGGGGCTGGTCCACGTGGCCGTACATCATCGTGGACGAGGAGCGGATGCCCAGGCCGTGGGCCGTTTCGACGACCTCGGTCCAGGTGGCCGCCGGCAGCTTGCCCTTGGTCAGGATCCAGCGGACCTCGTCGTCGAGGATCTCCGCCGCCGTGCCGGGGATGGTGTCCAGGCCGGCCTCCTTGGCGGCGGTCAGCCATTCACGGATCGACAGGCCGGTACGGGTGGCGCCGTTGACCACCTCCATCGGGGAGAAGGCGTGCACGTGCATGCCGGGGACGCGTTCCTTCACCGCCTTCGCGATGTCGAAGTACGCCGTGCCGGGCAGGTCGGGATGGATGCCGCCCTGCATGCAGACCTCCACCGCGCCCACCTCCCACGCCTGCTGGGCACGGTCGGCCACCTGGTCCAGGGAGAGCGTGTACGCGTCGGCGTCCGTGCGGCGCTGCGCGAAGGCGCAGAAACGGCAGCCCGTGTAGCAGACGTTGGTGAAGTTGATGTTGCGGGTGACGATGTAGGTGACGTCGTCGCCGACCGCCGACTTCCGTACGTCGTCCGCGATCCGGCACAGGGCGTCCAGCGCCGGGCCGTCCGCGTGCAGCAGGGCGAGGGCCTCGTCGTCGGTGAGCCGCGTCGGGTCGTCGGCGGCGGTCGCGAGGGCCTGGCGTACGTCGGTGTCGATGCGCTCGGGCCGCATGCCGGGGGCGGCGGCCTCGCGCAGGGCACCCCAGTCGCCGTACACCTCGTCGAAGTCGTCGCGGCGGTCGCCGGTGCGGCCCTCGGTGTCGATGGTGCGGTGCAGGTCGGTGCGGCCGGTGGCGGTGAACGCCTCGTCCGGCTCCTGCCAGGGCAGCCCCTCGGGGAGGGCACCGGAGCGCGCCAGGCCCGTCTTCGGGTCGGCGAGCGCCGCCACGTGCGGGCGCAGCCGCGGGTCCAGCCAGGGCTCGCCGCGCCGGACGAACTCCGGGTAGACGCAGAGGCGTTCCCTCAGTTCGAAGCCGGCCGCGCGGGACCTCTCGGCGAGCTCGTCGATCTGCGGCCAGGGGCGTTCGGGGTTGACGTGGTCGATGGTGAGCGGGGAGACGCCGCCCCAGTCGTCGATGCCGGCGGCGATCAGCCGCTCGTACGCGGAGTCGACGAGGTTGGGCGGGGCCTGGATGCAGGCGCCGGGGCCGAGGACGTGCCGGGCGACGGCGACCGCGGCGATCAGGGCGTCGAGTTCCGCGTCCGGCATGCCGCGCATCGCGGTGTCCGGCTTGGCGCGGAAGTTCTGGATGATCAGTTCCTGGATGCCGTGATGGGCCCGGGAGACCTTCCGCAGCGCGAAGAGCGACTCGGCGCGCTCCTCGTACGTCTCGCCGATGCCGATGAGGATGCCCGAGGTGAAGGGGACCGAGGAGCGGCCGGCGTCCTCCAGGACGCGCAGGCGGACGGCGGGTTCCTTGTCCGGGGAGCCGTGGTGCGGGCCGCCGGGCTCGGACCACAGGCGGGTCGCGGTGGTCTCCAGCATCATGCCCATGGACGGCGCGACGGGCTTGAGGCGCTGGAAGTCGGTCCAGGTCAGCACGCCCGGGTTGAGGTGCGGGAGGAGGCCCGTCTCCTCCAGGATGCGGACGGAGACGGCGCGGACGTACGCGATCGTGTCGTCGTAGCCGTGCGCGTCGAGCCACTCGCGCGCCTCGGGCCAGCGGTCCTCGGGCTTGTCGCCGAGGGTGATGAGGGCTTCCTTGCAGCCGGCGGCGGCTCCCTTGCGGGCGACGTCGAGCACCTCGTCCGGCGACATGAACATCCCGTGCCCGGCGCGGCGCAGCTTGCCGGGCACGGTGACGAACGTGCAGTAGTGGCACTTGTCCCGGCACAGCCGGGTCAGCGGGATGAAGACGCTCTTCGAGTACGTGATCACTCCGGGCCGGCCCGCGGCCAGGAGGCCCGCGTCCCGGACCCGGGCGGCCGAGGCGGACAGGTCCTCCAACTGCTCGCCGCGCGCCTGGAGCAGGACGGCCGCCTCGGCGACGTCGAGGGACACCCCGTCCCTCGCCCGTTTGAGGGCGCGACGCATGGAGTTCTCGGTCGGGCCGGTTCCGGAGGTCGCGGATGCCGATGTCGTCATTCTTCGAGGATACGTTCGGGGTGATCAGGACATAGGGGGCCGGGTGGGTGCCGGGCGAACACCGGGCGGGGTACCCGGAAGGTGCTCGCCCGGCGTCGTCATCGGGCGTCGGCGACGAACGGCTGGTACGCGTCCAGCGCCCGCAGCACCCCCGCCTCCCCCTCCGGCGGCAGCTGCAGCACGACCTCGTCGATCCCCAGCTCGGCGTAGTGGGCGAGCTTCCCCGGGCTGGGCCGGACCGCGTACGGGACGACCTGGAGGGCGCCGGGGTCGCGGCCGGCGTCGGCCCAGGCGGTGCGCAGCGCGGGCAGGGTCTCGGACAGGCCGCGCCCGCCGATCGGCAGCCAGCCGTCGGCGTACGCGCAGATGTGCGTGAACAGTTTCGGCCCTGCCGCCCCGCCGACCAGGGTGCGCGGTCCGACGACCGGGCCACGCGGCTTCTGGACCGGCTTGGGGTACGCGAAGCTGGCCCGGACACTGCCGAACTCGCCTTCGTACGCGGTCGGTTCCTCCGACCACAGGGCCCGCATCAGGCCCATCCGGTCCCGGACCAGCTCACGCCGGGTACGCCATTGCACCCCGTGGTCGGCGGCCTCCTCGACGTTCCAGCCGAAGCCGACTCCGAGGGTGAACCGGCCGCCGGAGAGGTGGTCGAGGGTCGCGATCTGCTTGGCCAGGCCGATCGGGTCGTGCTGCGCGGCGAGCGTGATGCCGGTGCCGATGCCGAGCCGCTCGGTGACGGCCGCGGCCTGCCCGAGCGCGACGAACGGGTCCAGGGTGCGGGTGTACTCCCGGGGCAGCTCGGTGCCCGCCGGGTACGGAGTGGTCCGCTCGACGGGGATGTGCGTGTGCTCGGGCAGGTACAGCCCGGCGTACCCGCGCTGCTCCAGCTCACGGGCGAGCCGGGTGGGGGTGATCGTCTCGTCGGTGAGGAAGATCGTGACGGCGATGCGCATGAGCGGCCTTTCGTACGCGGACGACGGAGTCATCAATACCCGGGCCGGACCCGTCTGTCCATACCGACCGGTCGGAATAGGCCCCGGGGTGAGGGGCCGGGAGGACGCACGGCGAACGGCGAGCGGCGAACGGCGAGCTGCGGGCCACCCCCTCGCACTCCGCCCGCGCCCACGCCGAGTTGCGGCACGAGGCGGCGACGGGTCCGCCGCCGGGTGCGCGCGCCCGCTGCCCGACGACGCCCCCCTCGCCCGTCTGCGCCTCGCCCGTCTGCGCACGCCGCCCCGCGGGAACGGCCTCGCGGTGCGGGTGATGGGAGCGGAACCGCTGACGGTACGGGTGGACCTGGACGACCGAGAGGGCCGGGGGGCTCGACGGCACGGCCGGCCCGTCCGGGGGCGGGCGTTCGCCGCCCGCGACGAGGGCCTCGCCCCCTCGCCTCCGAGCGCGCCGTACGCCTCGGCCCGCTCCCGGGGCACCGCCGGGATCACCGGGCAGCGCCGCGCCCCTCGCGCACCGGCCTGACGACCGGCCGGCGGCGCGAAACGGGAGGAAAGCCGAGCACGGACGGGCCCACGACGGTGACATGCGGGCGAAGCCCGCGCGCCGTCCGCGCAGCGCCCGTGCGCACGTGTGCGCAGAAGGTGTGGGGGCCTTGTGGACCGTGCGCGCACCCGTGTGATCGCCGTCTCGCACGACTGCCGCATCCGTCACGAACAAGGCAGACTGGCGTGGTTGTTGAGGATGCATAGGGGGACTGTATGGACGGTGCACCGCGCGTGCCGGAGCAGCGGCGTCCCGGTTCGCCGGCGTCGCAGGAGCCGCAGGAGTCACTGGAATCGCCGGAGCCGCCCGCCCCGCCGGCGTCACCGGTACCACCGGTGCTGCGCTTCAGCGTGCTCGGTCCGGTGCGCGCCTGGCGTGACGGCGAGCCCGTCGGCACCGGCAGTCCGCAGCAACGCGCTTTGTTCGCCGCCCTGTTGCTCCGCGGCGGGCGTACGGCGACGGCGGCCGAGCTGATCGACGCCCTGTGGGGCGAGGAGCCCCCCTCGCAGGCCCTGGCCGCGGTCCGTACGTACGCGTCCCGGCTGCGGAAGGCGCTGGGGCCCGGCGTTCTGGTCAGCGATTCCGGCGGGTACGCGGTGCGCGGGACGGGTGAGGGCGCGCTGGATGTCGGGGTGGCGCAAGGGCTGGCCGCCGATGCCGAGCGGGCGAAGAACGCCGGGGACCTGCACACGGCCCGTACGCTCCTGGACCGCGCCCTCGCGCTGTGGGACGGCGAGACGCTGGCGGGCGTACCGGGCTCGTACGCACAGGCGCAGCGGGTACGGCTGGAGGAGTGGCGGCTCCAACTCTCGGAGACGCGGCTGGACATGGACCTGGAGCAGGGCTGCCACGCGGAGGCCGTCTCGGAGCTGACGGCGCTCACGGCGGCGCACCCGCTGCGCGAACGCCTGCGCGAGCTGCTGATGCTGGCGCTGTACCGCAGCGGACGCCGGGCGGAGGCGCTGGCGGTGTACGCCGACACCCGCCGGCTGCTCGCCGACGAGCTGGGCGTGGACCCGCGCCCCGGTCTCCAGGAGCTCCAGCAGCGCATCCTCCGGGCGGATCCCCAGCTGGCGGAGCCCTCCTCCCCCGCGCCGCCCGAACCGGCCGCCTCCTCCGTCCGCCCCGCCCAGCTCCCGGCCACCGTGCCGGATTTCACCGGCCGTGCGTCCTTCGTCCGCGAGCTCTGCGCGTTCCTCGCCTCGGCCGAGGGCCGGGTGATGGCGGTGTCCGCGCTGGCCGGGATAGGCGGCGTCGGCAAGACGACGCTCGCCGTGCACGTCGCCCACCAGGCGCGGGCCGTCTTCCCCGACGGCCAGCTGTACGTCGACCTCCAGGGCGCGGGCTCCCGGGCGGCCGAGCCGGAGACGGTCCTCGGCGCCTTCCTGCGCGCCCTCGGCACCCCGGACTCGGCCGTGCCGGACTCGCTGGAGGAGCGGGCGGCGCTGTACCGCTCCGTGCTGGACGGCCGCCGGGTGCTCGTGCTGCTGGACAACGCGCGCGACGCGGCCCAGGTACGTCCCCTGCTGCCGGGCACGGAGGGCTGCGCGGCCCTGGTGACGTCCCGGGTGCGGATGGTGGACCTGGCCGGTGCCCACCTGGTCGACCTGGACGTGATGTCCCCGGACGAGGCGCTGGCCCTGTTCACGAGGATCGTGGGCGAGGAGCGGGTCGCGTCGGAGCGCGAGGCCGCGCTGGACGTCGTCGCGGCGTGCGGGTTCCTCCCCCTGGCCATCCGCATCGCGGCCTCCCGTCTCGCGGCCCGCCGCACCTGGACCGTGTCCGTGCTGGCGGCCAAGCTCGCCGACGAGCGCCGCCGCCTGGACGAGCTGCAGGCGGGCGACCTCGCGGTGAAGGCCACCTTCGAACTCGGCTACGGCCAGCTGGAGCCCGCCCAGGCCCGCGCCTTCCGCCTGCTCGGCCTGGCCGACGGCCCCGACATCTCCCTGGCGGCGGCCGCGGCCGTCCTGGACCTCCCGGCCGACGACACGGAGGACCTGCTGGAGTCCCTGGTGGACACCTCCCTGCTGGAGTCCGCCGCGCCCGGCCGCTACCGCCTCCACGACCTGGTCCGCCTCTACGCGCGCGCCTGCGCCGAACGCGACGAGCAGCCCCCGGGCGAACGCGCCGCGGCCCTGTCCCGCCTGCTGGACTTCTACCTGGCGACGGCGGCGGGCGTGTACGCGATCGAGCGGCCGGGGGACCGGCTGGTCGACCATCTGGCCACCACCGACCACCCCGGACTGCGCTTCCCCGACCGCAAGGCGGCGCGGGACTGGCTCTACACCGAGGCGAACTGTCTGCTGTCCTTCGCCCGCCAGTGCGCCGACCTGCCGGACACGCTGCGCCGGAGCATCGACCTGCTGTGGGCCGCCGTGGACCTGTCGGAGTCGGGGGCCAACTCCAAGGAGTACGAGGCCACCGCGCGCACCCTCCTCGACGCCGCCCGGAAGGTCGGTGTCGCGCGGGTGGAGGCGCGGGCGCTGATGACACTGGCGCACGCGCACCTCGACGGCGGCCGGTTCGACCTGGCCGACGAGGAGGCCGAGCAGGTCGTCCGGCTGGCACGGCGGGCCGACGACCTGCTGCCCGTGTGCTGGGCCCGCAACGCCCGCGGCGTGATCGCCCTCTACCAGGGCCGCACCGAGGCCGGCGAGGAGCATCTGACCCACGCCATCGCGCACTTCCGGACGCTGCGCGACCGCCCCGGTGAGGCGAGCGCGCTCTGCAACCTCTCACGGGTCCGGCTCGCCGCAGGCAGCACCGGCAGCGCCGTGGCACTCGCCCAGGAGGGCATGGAGATCTACGACGCCATGGGCAACTCCCTGCGCGGCGCGAACGGCCGCTACGCCCTCGGCATGGCCCTCACCCAGAGCCACCGGCTCGTCGACGCGGCCGACCGGCTCCTGGAGGCGCTGGAGGTCTTCCGCGACAGCCGGCAGCGGCTGTGGGAGGGCATGACCCTGTTCCGCCTGGCGGAGGTCGACCTCGCCGGGCAGCGGTACGCCCAGGGCGCGGCGAACGCCGAGATGGCGCTGACGGTGCTGCGCGGCATCGGCGGCGAGTGGCGGCGCGGCAACGTCCTGACGGTCCTGGGCCACGCCCTCACCGGCGTCGGCCACATGGGCCGCGCCCGTGTCTGCTGGGAGGAGGCGGTCCGCATCTACGAGACCCTCGGGTCGCCGGAGGCGGCAACGGTACGGGCCCTGCTCACGCCGGTCGAGGCGGCCTGAGAGCAACGCGGTACGGGCCGGCCTGTCGGCCCCACCGTCGGCCGAGTACGCCGTCCGGGTGTCACGGTGACGCCGTGCGACGCCCGCCGCGGGGTGCGCCGATGCCCGTCGTCGCGGCGTTCATCGTTCGTTTATCGCCGGACGGGAGGCTGGGGCCAGTCGATCCGTCGCGTCGGGGGGCAGGCGGGTCGTCAGGAGAGGCCGCAGCACCGGTCCACCAGGGCCGAGCAGCCGGCAGGCCCGTCCGGTCACCCTCGGGGGAGTGCCCGGACGGGCCGGACGACAGGAACACCACACAGGGGAGCAGGAAGAATCATGAGCGACGAGCAGGTCGTCAAGCCGCTGGGTGACATCCACGCCACGTCGGAGCCGCTCGACACCAAGGCCGGGGACGGCAAGGGCGAGGACGGCGGCGCCACCACCCAGGGCGACATCCACGCCACGGACGAGCCGCTGGAGACCAAGGACATCCACGCCACGTCGGAGCCCTTCAGGCCGACCCGGTAGCGGACCGCACAGCACGGGGGAACGGAGGGGCCGCGACGGCACGGAGGGGGAGCCGTCGCGGCCCCTCCGCCTGCCCGGGAGCAGCAGGTGGGCCGGACCGGCCCTGGCTCTCCCCTCAGCCCGCTCCTCAGCACCTTCCCGGTCGCGTTGCGGGGCGGCTCAGCGGCAGGAACACGACCGCTCACGGCACCCTGCGGGGACGTGTGGACGTATGGGCGCTCCGGGCGGCCACACAGTCCGCGCGTGCCGACGGGGCCGCCCTGAGGCCGGTGCCCCGGACGGTCGCGTACCGGGTCTTCTCCGAGGCGCAGCTCAGCGGTTCCCACCGGTGTCGCTGCCGCCCGCGTCGTCGTGGTCGTCGTGGTCGTCGTCGTGGTCGTCGTAGCCGCGGTGGCTTCCGCCTCCGGAACCCGACGACGGGCCCTGGTTCTGCGGCGAACTGCCGCGACCGCCGCCGCTGCCGCCGTGACCGCATGCGCACAGCCAACCGGCTGTCTGTCACGAGCACGTCACCGACGGGCGGCCGTCGCGCACCCGTACCCGGCGTCCGGACCGTCGCGCCCCCGTCAACGCCCCTCGGCTGCCGTCACGTCGTCCGCGCCGTCCCCGTCCCCTTCTCCGCGTCCAGGGCGTAGACGCAACGGTCCTTGCTGCAGGCGTAGACGACCCCGTCCCGGACGACCGGGGAGCCGGTGATCTCGCCGCCGGTCGCGAGTTTCCATCTCAGCCGGCCGTCGTCGGCCTTCAGGGTGTAGAGGAGATGGTCGGTGGAGCCGAAGTGGATCCGGCCCTCGGCGACCGCGGGGGCGCCCACGATGTCGCCGCCGGACTGGAAGCGCCACTTGGGCGTGCCGGTGACGGCGTCCAGGGTGTAGAGGCCCTTGCCGCTGCCGACGTGGACGTGCCCGGCGGCGGCCAGGACCGGCTCCACGGAGGAGCGGGCCTCGGTGGCGATGCGCCAGCGGTCACGGCCGTCGGTGGCGTCGAGGGCGTAGACCGTGCCGAGGTAGTCGGCGAGGTACACACCGCCGCCGGCGACGGCCGGGCCGGGGACGAAGGCGGGCGGTGAGAGGAAGACCGCGGGGGCCTCGAAGTGCCAGCGGACGTGCCCGCCGGCGATGTCCAGTGCGAGGACGCGGGTGCCCGCACAGACGTACACGTACCCGTCGGGCGCGGGGGTGAGGCGGACCGGGACGCCGCCGCAGGAGGCCGCGTCGCCGATGGGGTACGACCAGCGCTCGTCGCCCGTGCGCGCGTCCAGGGCGCGCAGGCGGGCGTCCTGCCAGACGTAGACCGTGCCGTCGTGGACGGCGGGGCCGGCCTCCGGGGACTCGAAGTCGGTCTGGCAGCCGGTGACCTCCCACAGCCTCTGGCCGGTGGACGCCTCCCAGCCCTGCACGCCGCCGCCGCGGGTACCGGTGACGACGGTGCCGCGGTCGGCCTGGAGCGAATACACCCAGGCGTCCGTGGACAGCCGCCACAGGTCGCCGCCCTCACGGGCGTCCAGCGCGAACAGGGTGGGGCCGTCGGAGGCGTGGATCCGGCCGTCGGCGACCGCCATCGACCAGGCGACGTCCCGGGTCTTGAACCGGCGGCGGCCGGTGGCCACGTCGAGGGCGTGCACCTCGAAGGAGGTGACGTAGACGAGGTCACCGGCGACGGACGGGGTGCCCCAGACGTCGTTGGACATCCTGAAACGCCACGGCCGCCAGCCGGTCGGCTGCTCCGGCGCCCGGGTGGGCGCCCCGGCCGGGGCGGGGTCGGTGCCGTTGACTCCGGGGCGGGGCTTGGACCAGGAGGCGGCGAGCGCGGCCGCCGGCGGGGGCGACTTGACGGCGGCGGCGCGCACGTCGGCGACGCGCGGGCCGGGGCCGATGGGCACCGCGGCACCGGCCAGCCGGATGGGGCCCGGGTCGGGGGCGCCGCCGGCCGGCACCGGCGGCCGGGGCGGGGGCGGCGGGATGACGGGGTCGACCGGGGGCGGGGGCGGCACCGGGGGCCGGCCGCCGCCGGCGCTGCGGCCCGGTCCGGGGCCTGGACGGCCGGGCGGACGGCCGTTGCGGCGGCCCTCGATCAGGCTCACCGCCCGCTCGGGAAGCCACGCGGAGGCCGTACCGCTGTCGTCGGAGCCGGAGCCGAACAGGTGCGGGGCGAGCTGGGACTGGAGGTCGGCGGGGCTGGGCCGGGCCGGGGCCTCCATCTGCATGCAGGATTCGATCAACGGGCGCAGCTCGTCCGGGAGACCGTCCAGGTCCGGGCCCTCACGCAGCAGCATGAAGACCGTCTCGACCGGGTTCGCGCCGTGGAACGGGGCGTGTCCGGTGGCCGCGAAGACCAGGGTGGAACCGAGGGAGAACACATCGCTGGCGCCGGTGACGCTGCGCGAGTCCTTGGCCTGCTCGGGAGACATGTAGGCGGGGGTGCCGACGGCGACGTTCGTCATCGTCAGGCGCGTGTTCGACACACCGGAGGCGATCCCGAAGTCGATCACCCGCGGGCCGTCCTCGACGACGAGGACGTTCGACGGCTTGAGGTCGCGGTGGACGAGCCCGGCACCGTGGATCGAGTGCAGCGCCTCCGCCACACCGGCCGCCAGCCAGCGCACCGCCTGGGCCGGGAGCGGCCCGCACTCGTTCACTATTTCCTCGAGGGAGGGCGCGGGGACGTACGCGGTGGCCAGCCACGGCACGGCGGCACGCGGATCGGCGTCCACCACGGCCGCGGTGTAGAAACCGGAGACGGCCCGGGCCGCCTCCACCTCGCGTGTGAAGCGGACGCGGAACAACTGGTCCTCGGCCAGCTCGGTGCGGACCGTCTTGATCGCCACGCGCCGCCCGGACGCCGACCGCGCGAGATAGACCAGCCCCATGCCGCCGGCACCCAGCCGTCCCAGCACCTCGAACGGCCCGATACGCCGCGGATCGTGCTGCGTCAGCTGATCCACCACTTTGCCTGCCACCTCCCCGTACGAGTCGCGCCACCACCTGTGCGCGACCGAAGTGCAGCGTCTCACCACCGCAGCCCCGTGGCGGCACGCACCCCGATTCTTCCTGTCCGGGGCCGTGGTTGCGAACCCGGCGACATAGGGGGTGTCCAGTCTTATATGCAAAGCAATGGGGCGGACAAGGGGCAGGGCGGGCGGCCGACGGGCGGCCGGCCCCCCCCCCCCCCGGCCGCCCCGGCGCCCCCCCCGCTGGCGGCCCCCGCCCGCCCGAAAAGCGGGGGGGGA
>NZ_JBHXQZ010000033.1:0-73181 GCF_042717095.1 Streptomyces sp. NPDC058632
GTGCGCGAAGGGCCCACGCCCGTCCTGCGTCCTGCCCGGGCAGGTCCTGGCTCAGACCTCCAGATCGTTCTCGATCCGGCGCAGCTGGTGGCGGGCCATCGCCATGTTGGCACGGTTCGAGTCCAGCACGAGGTACAGGAACAGTCCGTTGCCGCCGCGCCCCTTGAGCAGGCGGATCAGGTGGTACTGGCTTCCCAGGGTGATCAGGATGTCCTCGATCTCCTCCTTCAGCCCCAGCAGTTCCATGGTGCGCAGTTTCGAGCGCACGACATCGGTGTTGCCCGCGGCGGCGACCTCCAGGTTGAAGTCCTTGCCGCCTCCGATCGTGCCGAGCGCCATGCCGCTGGTGTAGTCGACGAGGGCGGCGGCCGTGGCGCCGTCGATGGAGCTGAGGCAGTCCTTGAGCGAGGTCTCGGTGTTGGCCATGAGAGGTGTCCTTTCGGTCGTGATGGTTGTTCCGGCCGGTCGCCAGGTCGTGTCGCGGTGGCCGGCCTGGAGAAAAGCCGGTGTTCAGCCGCCGGGCCGGGGCTGGTGTGCGGGCCGCTGCGGGGCGCGCACCGGGAGGGTGCCGATCCGGCGGTCGGCGTCCGGGTGCGGCGGGGCGTGCGCGTCGAGCGCCGCACGCTCCGCGTGCCGGCCCCCGCCCGGACCGACCCGGGTGTCGATCAGCTCCGCGATCCGTGCACCGCTGCGCCTGCCCTCCAGATGCAGCCGGCCCACGTTGACCCGGTCGTCGGCGAGCAGGGTGAGCACGGCGGTGCTTCCGGCGGCGTAGGTCGCCACGTACCCCCGGGTGCCGCGCACCAGCAGTTCGCGGAACTCGCCGCGGGCGGCGGCATCCGTCATGCGGTACGCGACCCCGAGCGCGGCGGCGGTGAGCGCGGCCAGTCCCTCCGGTTCGGTGTCGGGCACGTCGTGTGCGAGGACGAGTCCGTCGACGGTGGCCGCGAGCGATCCCGCCAGCCGGGGGATTCGGGTACGGAGCCGACGCAGTTCGTCCAGCACGTCGGTCTCGACGGCCATGAACAGTCTCCTTTCGGCACGCTGTCGACGCGCGCGGATCACAGGGCCTCCAAGGCGTCCAGGAGCCGTCGCAGCAGTGCTGTGTCGGGCTCGTCCCACGCGTCGCCGGATGCGCCGGTGTCCGGACGGACGGAGGCGACCGGCGGGGGCGGCGCGGGGGTGATCAGTCCGTCGGCGGCCAGGCGGCGCAGCTCGACGAGGGTGTGGAAGGTGCGGCACGCGAGGGCCGAGGCGATCTGCGCGGCGGTGCTGACACCGTCGACCCGGGCGAGAGTCCGGCCGCGGCGGGGCGGCAGGTCCGTCCGGTCGGCGCCGGGTGCCCGGGTGAGCGGGGCGGTGTCGACGGCGGGGTCGGGCCAGATGCGGTCCAGCAGGTCACGGCGGCGCCGCGACTCGCGCAGCACGCCGGCCACCGGGACGGGACGGACCGCTCCGAACCAGTGGGCGGCCTCGGGTCTGAAGCGGAGCGCTGCGGTGTCCTGGGCGAGCGCGAAGTACGCGGCGTCGAAGAGCGCGCCCAGGTGGCACAGCTCCAGCGCGCCGGCGGTGAGCCGGCCGCTGTCCACGAGCTGGCGGCCGACGCGGTTGCGGGCACCGGCCCGCTCGACCGCCTCCCACCAGCCGTCGGCGGGGAGCGCGCCGCTGCGGGTGAGCAGATCGCCGAGGTCGGGACTGTACGCGGATTCGACGTGGACGACGTGTCCCGCGGCCAGGTAGAAAACCCCGGACTCGGTGGAGAGAGCGCCGGTGGCGCGGTCGGCCGCGAGGCTGCCGAGCATGGCGGGCGCCGATCCGTCGGTGGCTGCCGCGGTGGTCATCCGAGCACCAGCCGGTCCGCCATCTCGGCCAGCCGGATGCGGGCCAGGGCCAGGTTGCCTTCACTGCGGTCGAGCCACAGGTACAGGAACACGGTGCTGTCGAAGGTCGTGATCACGAACCGGAGCAGGTGGTAGGCGTCGACGGTGGTGAGGATCAGGTCCTGGACCGGTGGTTCCCTGCCCGACAGGACGGACGCCCCGCCGCCGGCCGGTGCGAGTGTGCCGCTCTCCATGGCGAGGCGGGCGAGTTCGGCGGTCTCCGCCGCCGTGGCCTCCGGGTCGTCTCCCGGCGCCTCGCCCACCGCACCCAGCGCGAGTCCACTGATCCAGTCGATCACCAGCGCTCCTCGCGCACCGGGCAGTCGCATGGCTTCCAGCAGACTCTCGTCTATTCCGGGCACGCCGGATCCCCCTCCATCGCACGGCTGTACCGCGAACGTGACGTCGAAGCTACGCTGCGTGCTCGATCGAGGTGAGGGCTTTGGTGTTTTCCTTTGGAATATGCGACATGCCCCCCCTCGGCGCTGGTAGGGTCGGCGCTTTTTGAGATCCGGCACGACCGCCGGAAGGGCCCCGCAGTCGCGTCGGGGGGTTCCGGAGGGGCGGGGCGCGGCAGGGCCTTTCCCCGGCGGATGGTGGGCCGGCCCTGCTCGCGCGGACCCGTGGTGGTCGCGGGGTACTGTCGCAACCACGAGTGACGGCCCTCCACCCCGTGTGTGCCGCGCACACCCCGTGCGCGGCACACACCTGCGCGCAGAACACTGCGGGATGACACGTACGGGGATGACACGTACGGGCTGACACGTGACACATGAGGTCCCCGCCACACGGGTGGCGGGGACGAGAAACGCCGCCCGGCGGACCACCCGTGTCGGTCCCGCCGTCCGACAGCGACGACAATGGCAGGAAGTACGTGCCCCCGTTCACCCCTGGACCCATGCCGACCTCACGCACAGCCCGCCCCGTGATCCCGCCCTCCGTCTGGCTGACCGCCGGCCGGCACACCGGGAACGCCGCCCACGACGTACTCCGGCGCACCCTGCGCCGGCTGGAGGACGGCGGGGACATCGACTCGTTCCTGGAACTGCCCGGAGAGCCGCCCGAAGCAGGGCCTGAGCCGCGGGGCGACGCGCCGGACCTGGTGTTCCAGGCCCGTGTCCGGGTCGGCGGCACGGTGACCGTGCGCGCCCGGCTGAGCATCGGACCCGATATCGGCGAGGGTCAGCCGTGGATCCTGGTCGCCGAGGCCGAACAGCGGTGGGACCACATGTGGCCCTCCCCCACCGGCATGTTCTGGCCCATGGACGAACCGGGCACGGGCTGGAACCACGACGCCGCCACGGGGCTGCGGCTGGGAGAGATCAGTCCGCTCCCCGAGGACGACAAGGCCGTGAGGCGGTTGATGCGCGACTGCGCGCGGAGCGCGAACGGGAGCGGGTGGAACATCCACGTCGTCGTCCACGAGGCGATGACCACGGACGACCGTGGCCGGGTGCCGCTCGCGCACTGGCTGCCGCCGGGCCTGCGGCACCGTGTGGTGGAGCACCGGGCCGCGCCGCACCAGCTGCGGGTCGTGAACTGGGCGCTGCGCGACTGTGGCGTCGAGGTGCCGCGCGGTGGCGCGGTGGTCCTGCCCGGCAGCCCGGTCCCGGACGGCTACGACGCCGGTGAGTTCTCGGTGCGCGCGGTCTTCCTGGACGGCACCCGGCCGGCCGACCTCGTCGATGTGGTGACCCGGTTCGCGGTCCTGCCGCGTCCGCTGCCGGACGGCGCCGAGGCGGCGCTGACCGCGCTGCGGGAGGACTGGCGTCTGCTGAACCTGGAGGAGGAGCTCGCCCGTGAGCGCCGGCTGGTCGCCCTGTACACCGACGCGCTGGAGGCCATGACCAAGTCCCGCGACCTGTACCGGGAGGCCGCCGAGAGCGCCCACGAGGCGCTGGCCGCGTACCGGGAGGCCGCCGAGGGCCCGGGCGTCCGGGCTCTGCCGCCCGGCACGCCGGCTGCGTCCCCGGTGCAGCAGCTGACCCGCACGTTCGAGCGCCTGAGGTTCGGCCCGAGGGCACGCCGTCCGTCATCCGCCGGAAAGGAGCGCCAGGCTCCGCCCGCCGGCGACGCGCGGTCGGCGCCTTCCGGTCCGTAGGGGGGCCTGCCCGGCGGACCGTGCCGGACGGGCAAGGGCCGGACAGCCGGGAGCCGGCCGCGCGTCGGGGCAACGCGCCCGGACCGTACGGCGGTCAGTCCGGCATCCGGGGTGTGCCGGGTTCCGGCCACACCGCCCAGTGCCTGCCGGGGAACGGGGACGCCACCCGGACGACCAGGGCCGTCAGCGCCAGGAGCGCGGCGACGACGGCCGCCGCGCCGGCGAGCCACTGCGGGGCGAGCGCGAGGCCGACGGCCCGGGACAGGGCGGCGGACGGGAAGGAACCGCCGTAGGCATGGGCCCCGGCCAGGGCGGCCGGCAGCACGACCGCCGCCGCCAGGACGAGCACTCCGGGGCGTACGACCAGGATCAGGGCCAGCACCGTGCAGAGCACCGGCAGGCCGACCGCGAGGGCGTGCGGGACCAGGGGGGAACCGTCACCGCGGAGCGGGAAGTGGACCACCGCGCACACGGCGAGGGCCACCACGGCGGACCAGCTCGACCAGGTCACGGACCGGACGACCTGCGCGTGCGCCCGGGGGCGCCGGATCCGCCGTCTCGAGTGCAGGGCCGCCGCGCCCCGTGCGCCGCGGCACAGGGGCGGGAGGCCCGCCCCCGGCAGCGCCCGGCGCTCGTCCTCCCGGTCGTCCCCACGCCCCTCCCCGCGCCGGTCCCGGTTCCCGTCGGCGTTCCCGGCCCCGTTCCGGGTTCCGTGCACGCCGGCCGGGTTCCCGTGCTCGTCCTGGTGCCGGGACGGTTCGGGCGTGGGGTGGCCGGTGGGGTCCGCCGAGGGCTGCGCGGCCAGACGGTCTATCAGCTCGATCAGTTCCTCGACGGAGCGGCCGGAGGCGGCGGCCCGCAGTGCCTCCTCACGGCAGTGGGGTGCCAGCTGCTCACTGTGCAGCAGTGCCACCAGCCGGGTCACGTCCTCCACCGGACGGTGTGCCGCCGCGGCCCGGATCACCTCGTCCGCGCTGTCGGCGTCGCGGGGCGGACGGGTCAGCAGGGCGACCAGGCGGGCCACGTCCTCCACGGAGCGGCTCACCCCGATGGCCCGTAGGACGTCGACCACGGCCCGCGTGTGTTCGGGTGAGCGGGCCAGCGACGTGATGAGGTCGGCGACCTCGTCCAGGGGGCGGTCCGACACCGCCGCGTACACCAGGTTGCCCACGGGGTCTCCGTACTGCTGCCGGCCCTGCCCCTCGTCGGGGCGCAGGGATCGGGCCGAATCGCTGTCCACACGCAGCCCGCCGGTGCCGTGAACCGTCCCGGCGGTCGGAGGGGGCGGCGGCGGTGGCTCCGGCGGGAGGACCACGTCCGTCCCGCCGGGTATCTCGGAGGCAGTCGAAACGGTCGAGTTGTTCGAGGGACCCGAAGTACTCGACGGGGGTGTCGATGAGCAGGTGGTCATGCTCGGCTCCATGAAGAAGACTCAGGCCGCTCCCCGCCCCCGGACGTACGGTGAGCGACGTTACGTGGACCATTACTAGACGCCCGCGCCCGGCACGGCCACTCGGCTGGGCCACCGGTATGACCTGCGCCACTTTGTCGACTCCCGCAGGTGCCATACCGGAGCCGTTCCCGGGCATCCAGAGGGAGGGACCGTGTCCCGCCGCACCTTGAGGAGGACAGCCCGTGGACACCACCACCGTGGTACTCGTCGTGGCCGCCGTCGCCGCGGCCGCCATGCTCGCCTGCGCCGTGGCCGTCGCGGTGCGGCTGGTGCGCACCCGCCGCGAGCTGCGGCGCGCCGGTCTGCCCACGGGCCCGCGCTGGGCGTTCTGGGGCGCGGTTCTCTATCTCGTCCTGCCGGCCGACCTGTTGCCCGACCCGGTGTATCTGGACGACATCGGGGTGCTGCTGCTCGCGTTGCGCTCGATGCGCGGCTCCCTCGGCGCGAGTTCACCCAAAGTGACGTCCCGGCGACCGGATCGCGAACCCGCCGACGACTACGCTCCGTGAGGAAACCAACCACCCGTTCGATTCGTATAAGTCTCTGGAAGCCAAAACAAGTCGGCGGACCAAGCGGCTGCGCACAGCGGGCCGTCGCCTGGTCGGCGCAGCACCGACGAGGGAGAGACGATGCAACCGTTCGCGCTCAACTACGCACGTCCGGCACTGGAGTTGGCCGTAACCACTCCGTATGTGTACGACTCCGGACTGCAGTTGAACGTTCTCGCCGACGGACGGGTGGCAGCCTGTGATCACGCACTGTTGCGAGAGGTGGGCACCACGACGTCCACGGCGGGCTCCAAGACCCACTTCGACGACTGACCGTGGGCTACGGACGATGACCATACTGATCCTCACCTGCGAGGAGGATGTGACCGCCGACATGGTGGTCGTGCACCTGCACGGCTCAGGGGTTCCGGTGGTACGCCTCGACCCTGCCGATCTGACCGGCGGCGTCTCGCTCTCGGGGGAATACGTCCACGGCCGTTTTCGCGGCCATCTCTCCGCCGGTGGGCGACTGGTGAGCATCGGCGGGCTGCGGTCCGTGTGGGTGCGCAGGCCGGGCACCCCGGCCGGGCGGGCGGCCCAGCCGTCACCCTGGCTCACCGAGGAGGCCGCTCAAGCCCTCTACGGGATGCTGCGCGGCTCGGACGCCCGCTGGATGAACCATCCGGACGCGGCCCGGCAGGCACGCCACAAGCCGTGGCAGCTCCGGCTGGCGCAGCGCTGCGGTCTGCCCGTGCCGGCCACGGTGATCACGACCTTCCCGCGTGCCGCCCGGGAGTTCGCGGAGCGGTTCCCGGACCTGGTGGTCAAACCGGTCTCCGGAGCGCATCCGCAGGATCCGCCGCGGGCCGTACCGACCAGCCGGGTGGCACCGGACACCGACTTCGCCGCGGTGGCGTTCGGACCGACACTGCTCCAGCGGCGAATCGCGAAGCGCGCCGACATCCGGCTCACCGCCGTGGGCGAGCGACTGCTGGCCGCCCGCAAGGCCGCCGACCCTGGCGCCGAGCCGGCGGAGGTGGATGTGCGTTTCGCGCCGCCCGGGGCCCCTTGGGAGCCGGTCGACGTACCGCCGCGCGTCGCCGACTCCGTCCGCGCCTACCTACGCAAGGCCGAACTGGCTTACGGGGCCTTCGACTTCGTCGAGGATGCCGACGGGACGTGGTGGTTCCTGGAGTGCAACCAGTCGGGGCAGTTCGGATTCGTCGAGGTGGAGACGGGACAGCCGATCGCGCACACCGTCGCCCAGTGGCTGGCCCGGCCCGTTTCCGAGGAGACGACGGAGGACGACAAGGCGCGCACCGGGGCATGCTGAAGGGCCCTCACCACGCGGGGGGCGTGGTGGCACGGGCACGTCCTCCGGTTCGGTACCCGGATCAGTGCGGCCTGGGGCCGGGCAGCAGGGCTGCGGTGCGCTGCCAGCCGTTGCCCGGGGAGTGCGGCCGGTCGAGGCCGCCCCGGGAGTACCCGGGGGACTGCAGGGGACGCATGACCTGCTCCAGTTCCCTGTTCACTCGTTCGGCTTCACTGCGGACCTGTGCGGGCACATCACCGCGCTCCGTGACGAGTCGGTCATAGATGGGGGATTCCTTGAACACCCGGCAACGTGCCTCTCTGTTTCGTCGGCCCCGGGGCGGGGACGCGACTGACGAGTGTATGCGCCCGGACATCGTTCAGGGGGAATTCACCCATACGGCTTGACGCAGACCGGCACACGAGAGGCGGTCACCGCGCCCCCGGAGGGCGGAACGCACGGGCCGGTGCCGGCTCCCGGTCAGGCGCCCGTGGTCGAACCGGGACGGACGATCATGAGGACCGTGACGGTTGCCCACAGCAGGTTGAACACGCCGGTGAACATGGCCAGTTGCACTGTCTCCCGCCGGTCGACGGACCGGTGCTGGGCCAACTGTTCGACGAGTTCGTCCTGGCGGGGCAGCACGAACGCGATCAGGACGGCCGCGGCCGCCGCCGTCAGGCCGATGGAGGTGACGAGCCAGCCGTCGCCCAGGACGCCCATGGCGAGCGCCGTGGCCAGCCCGAGCACGGGTACCGCGATGCCGATGCGGGCGTAGACCCCGCAGATGCGGTGCAGCACCTCGACGGTGGTCACCGCCGTCGCGACGGGCCCGTCGCCCCCGGCGGGGGCGGCGCGGCGCGCGGCCGGCGGAAACATGCTCGCCGCGACGGTCACGGGGCCGACGGCGAGGATGGCGGCGAGGACGTGGAGGGACAGCAGGAACTTGGTCACCGGGGCTCTTTCCTTGGCGTGATCAGCGGTGAGGGCTCACGCTAGGGGCCCTACGGACCTCACCCCAGGGGCTGGATCGACAGCTTCCGACGGATTCCCGCCAGCCCGACCGTCTGCTCTTCCTCCGGCCGCCGCACCACAGTGCTGCCGCCGCCTCGGTTTTCACGGGTGGCGGGAATCCGTTTACCGTGGCGTTCATGCACTCCGTGGCGATTCTGCTGCTCGACCGGGTCATCCCCTTCGACATGGCCGCCCCCATGCAGACCTTCGACTGGACGCGGCTGCCCGACGGCCGGCCCGCCTACCGGGTGCGGCCGTGCGCCGAGACGCCCGAGGTGGCGGCGGACGGCGGGCTGTTCCTTCGCGTCGAGCGCGGGCTGGAGGCGCTGGCGGACGCCGACACGATCATCGTCCCGGGCCGCGCCGAGGGCGCCGCTCCGCTCTCCCCCGCCGTCGTGGCGGCGCTGCGCCGGGCGGCCGGGGCAGGCGCCCGGATCGCCTCGGTGTGCGTGGGCGCGTTCGTTCTGGCGGAGGCGGGGCTGCTGGACGGGCTGCGCGCCACCACGCACTGGGTGGCCGCGGACCGGCTGGCCCGCGCCTTTCCGCACGTCGAGGTGGAGCCGGGCGTGCTCTACGTCGACAACGGGCAGATCCTCACCTCGGCCGGTGCAGCCGCCGCGCTGGACATGTGCCTGCACATGATCCGTCGGGACCTCGGCTCGGCCGTGGCCGCGAACGCGGCCCGGATGTCCGTCATGCCGCTGGAACGGGAGGGCGGGCAGGCCCAGTTCATCGTGCACGAGCAGCCGCCCGTGCCCCGGGGGTCGGCTTTCGAGCCGCTGTTCGAGTGGCTCGAGGACAACCTGGCGCACGAGGTCACCCTGGGGACGATGGCGGCGCGTGCCGGGATGAGCGAGCGCACCTTCGGCCGCCGTTTCCGCGAGCAGACGGGCACCACGCCGGTGCAGTGGCTGCTGCGGGCTCGGGTGCGGCGCGCCCAGTATCTGCTGGAGAACAGCGACTGCACGGTCGAGCGCATCGCTCAGCAGTCCGGGTTCGGCTCGCCCACGGCGTTCCGCGAGCGGTTCCGCAAGGTGGTGGGCACCACGCCGTACGCGTACCGGTCGGCGTTCCACGGGCGGCGGGCCGTCGCGGGCACCGGCTCGTAGCGGACCGGGCGGCGGCCGGTCACACGGCCAGGCAGCGGCCGTTCTCGCCGTCCGGGTCCGCGGCCCGGCCGTCGGGCGCGGTCCGCTCCCGGACGAGCAGCGCGTCCGCGCGGGTGACGGCCTCGCGGATACCGGCCGTTCCCGTCATCACGCAGAGCGTGTACGTGATGTCCTCCAGCTCGCGCGCCGCGACGGGCGAGGGCCGCTCCGCCTGCGCGATCCGCAGTGTCGCGTAACGCGTCAACAGCTGCCTAAGGGTCTTCAGGTCCGGTACCAGCACGAAGGCGCCTCTCTCTGGGTGTGTGGCTGCGCCTACCCGCATCGCGTGCAAACATTCCGTCAGGCCACCTGCCCGCTGTGCAGCGCGGTGTACACCCCTCCCCGGCGCAGCAGTTCCTCGTGGGTACCGACCTCCTGGATCCGGCCGTCCGCCATCACCACGATCCGGTCGGCACCGCGCACGGTGGACAGCCGGTGCGCCACGACGAATGTGGTCCGTCCGCGCAACAGCCGGGCGAGCGCCTCCTGGACCAGCGCCTCGGAGCGGGTGTCCAGTGCCGAGGTCGCCTCGTCGAGGACGAGCACCTTGGGGTCCCTGATCAGGGCGCGGGCGATGGCGAGGCGCTGGCGCTGTCCGCCGGACAGGCGTGCCCCGCGCTCCCCGACGAGGGTGTCGAGGCCCCGGGGCAGCCGGTCGACGAACTCCAGCGCGTTGGCGTCGCGCAGCGCGGACCGCACCGACTCGTCGTCGGCGTCGTCCATGCCGTAGGCGACGTTCTCCCGGATCGTGCCGTCGAAGAGGATCGACTCCTGGGGCACGACCGACAGGAAACGCCGGTAGGTGCGCAGGTCGAGGCCGTTCATGTCGGCGCCGTCCAGCAGCAGGCGGCCAGAGGTCGGGCGGATGAAGCCGATGACGAGGTTCAGCACGGTGGACTTGCCCGCGCCCGAGGCGCCCACGAAGGCGACGGTCTCGCCGGGGGCGACATCGAGGGTGAAGTCGCGCACGGCAGGGCTCTCGTCCCGCTGGTAGGCGTGGCCCACGCCTTCGAACGTGACCGCGCCGCGCAGGGCGGTGACCTCCGTCTTGCCCTCGTTGTCCTCCAGTTCGGGCGCCTGGAGGACCTCGCCGACCGACCGGACGGACTCGAGGCCCTTGGTGATGACCGGGGCCAGGCTCGCCAGCGTCGTCGTGGAGTTGGTGAGCGTGGTCAGGAAGGCGCTCAGCATCACGATGTCGCCGGCGGTGACGCCCCAGACGTCGTAGTACGAGATCAGCGCAGCGCCGGCCAGCACGAGGACGCCCACCACGTTGAGCACGACCCAGGCCAGTGAGCCGAACCGGCCGTTGACCAGGTCCAGGCGCATGCCGGAGGTGAGCAGCCGGTTCAGGGTGCCGTCCATCCGGCGCAGGGCCTTGCCCTCCAGGCCGTGGGCGCGGGTGACCGGGATGAGCCGGGTCATCTCCGTGACCCGGGACGACAGGGTCTCCACCTCGTGCCGGAAGTGCTCGTTGTGGGTCCGCAGCCGGGACCGCAGCCGGGCCACGAGCAGGGCTGCGGTGGGCACGACGACCAGGAAGACGGGAAGGAACTCGGGCGTGCGGATGCCGATGATGACCAGTCCGCCGATGAGTACGGTGGTCGCGCCGAGCCCCATCTCCGCGGTCTGCTGCACCATCTGTTCGACGGTCTCCACGTCCCGCACGACCTTGGCCTGGAGCACGCCGGCGCTCACTCGGGAGTGGTAGCCGATGGAGAGCTGCTGCATCCGCGTGCACAGGGCGGAGCGCAGGGCGGTGCCCATGCGGCGGACGCTGCCGTACAGGAGGCGCACGTAGAGCAGGTGCAGGGGGTAGTTGACCAGCAGGATGAACATGATGACGCCGGTGCTGGTCCAGAGCTGCGAGATCGGCCGGTGCTGCACCACGGTGTCGATGATGGACGCGGTGATCAGCGGCAGCAGCCAGATGGGGCTGTGCTTGACCGTGAAGACACCGACCGCGGCGGCGAGCCGGCCGCGGTCGGGACGGAGCAGATAGGCGAGGGTGCGGATCGGGTGCTCGCCCCGGTAGCGGTGGTCGAGCGGTCTTGCCGGCGACGACGCCATGGGTGGTGGTCCTCCCCTGTGAGCCTTCTTCAGAAAACGCTTTCTCCCCTTGTGTGCCAGGAGTACACCAGCGCGTGAGGTGTTCCGTCGGTGGCGCCCGGCGCCTGAGACGGGCGGGGTGGGTGCAGGCCCTGTCGTCAAACTCCCGTCCGCCTAGACGGCGGCCAGCTCCGCGATGTCCTCGGCCGTCAGGACGAGGCCGGCGGCGCCCGCCGAGTCACGGACCGACTCCGGCCGGCTCGCCCCCGGGATGGGTACGACGACCGGCGACCTGGCGAGCATCCACGCCAGGCAGACCTGATACGCGCTCACCCCGTACGCGCGGCCGATCCGTGCGAACGGAGCGTGGGCCGAGGCAAGTTCACCGGCCCGGGCGATGCCGCCGAACGGGCTGTAGGGCAGGAACGCGATGCCGAGCTCGTCGCACAGGCGCAGCTCCGGCTCGCTGGAGCGAAAGGCCGGGGAGAACTTGTTCTGCACGGAGACCAGCCGGCCGTCGAGGATCTCGTCGGCCTGCCGGATCTGCTCCGGGTCGGCGTTGGAGACACCGGCCATGCGGATCTTCCCCTCGTCCAGCAGTTCGCGCAGCGCGCCGACGGACTCGGCGTACGGGACACGGGGGTCGGGCCGGTGGAACTGGTAGAGCCCGATGGCCTCCACGCCCAGCCGGCGCAGCGAGGCCTCGCACGCCCTCTTCAGGTGTGCGGGGCTGCCGTCCTGCGTCCAGCTGCCGTCGCCGGGCCGCAGATGACCGCCCTTGGTGGCGACCAGGACGTCGCCGCCCCGGCCGTGGGAGGCGAGGGCCTTGGCGATCAGGGTCTCGTTGTGGCCGACCTCGTCGGCGCCCAGGTGGTAGGCGTCCGCGGTGTCGATCAGCGTGACACCGGCGTCCAGCGCGGCGTGCAGGGTGGCCAGGGAGCGGGCCTCGTCCGGGCGCCCCTCGATCGACATGGGCATGGCGCCCAGTCCGATGGCACCGACCTCGACATCACCGATACGGCGGGTGTGCATGGGCACGGGACCTCTTCCGGCTGTCGTCTCACGGTGGTGGAAAGCGCGTACCAGCCTGGTCGCCGTACGGCCCGAAATCCAATAGAAGAAAGCGAACGCATTCAGCAGGCGGGGCACTGAATCGGGCCCGCCCGATTCTCCACGGCCGCCGCCACCCCTCGTCCCGGGGGTCGAGCGGCGTGCCGAGGTGTCGGCGCAGAATCGCCCGGCCTGGGGCAGGGTGGACAGCCCGAGGGGACCTACCGACTCTCACGTGCGGTGCGCGCGGCGCCCACCCCGTTCGGTGGACGGACGCAGGGTGCCCGGATGCCCGCCGAAGCGGCACGCGGCCGGTGTCGTGCACCGTCCGGCCGTCCGGCTCGAACGGCCAGGATGGTCATTGCATCGATCCGGTAACCGAGTGGTGCGAGTTCGCATGTGAGGTGCCGTCGTTCGGGGACAATCCCACCGTGTCCACTTCGCCTTCACCTTCACCCGACGTCGAGCTCGATGACGGCACACCCATCCGGTTCCTGCTGGCACCGGCTCCCGTACCGGGGCCGGTGGCCTCCGCCGGTGGCGGGGACCTTCCGGACGGCATGGGAACGGCGGTTCCGGTGGCCGCCGGCGGACGAACCGTCGCCGGCTTCGCCGCCGGAGCCCTGCGCGGCACACTCAAGCCCCTCGGCCCGCTGCTGCAGGAGGTGCACGACGCCGTCACCGCCGTGCCCGACCCACCCACGGAGATCAGTGTCAGCTTCGGCGTCCAGGTCGGCCAGGACCTCAAGTTCGGGATCGTGGGCAGCACGGGCCAGGCGCACCTGACCGTCACCGCCTGCTGGAAACCGGCCGACGCCGCGGCGCCCGCCACTCCTGCCGCGCCGCCTGCCGCGGAGTGACGCGTGGGGTGGTTCACGGTTGCCGACGCCCCGGACGACGACCCGTCCCCGAGAGTGGTGTCCGTCCGGCGGGCCGACGACGGAAAGATCGCGGGAGGGGGCGTCGTACTCGGCCCCGAGACTGCGCTGACCTGCGCCCACGTCATCAATGACGCTCTGGGGCGAACCATGTTCGACGCCCGTTCTCCCGGAGTGAGCCAGATCTGCGTGGAACTGCACGACAACGGCCGCGAGCCGCAACGCCATCTCGTGCGCGTCTCGCACTGGGTTCCGCCCCGGGGCAGGGACGGCGGTCCGGTCCGCGAGGGGGACGGGGCGTGGTTCGGGGATCTGGCGGTACTGCGCCTCGGGGGACGGTCCGGGGCGCTGCCCACGGCTCCCGGCAGGGCCGCCATGGCGGTCGGCCAGAAGGTGAGGGCCTGGCACGGCGGTGGTCACGCGTCCACCTTCGCCCGCCTCGTCGTCGCCTCCCTCCACGATTCCCTGGCCTACCTGGACGGCGAGGCCACGGGCATGGCCGTCGGACCCGGCTACAGCGGCGGGCCGGTGTGGTGCCGGCAGGAACAGGCCGTGGTCGGCCTCGTCGTCGCGCACTTCATGCCTTTGAGGGATGCCACCGGGACCGCCCTGCCGTACAGCCCTCAGCACCTGATCCGGCGCAGCTGGGCCGTCCCCTGGCAGCGCGTCGAGGCCGAGCTGCGGCCCCTGGGTGCTCTGGACGCGGTGACACCCGCTCCCATGGACACCGAGGGCCCCGCCTTCCTGTTGCTGGCCGAGGCGATCGACGACATCCTGCCCTCCCCGCACGGGCGTGGTCTCTGCGCCCGCCGACTGGCCCGCCTGTGCGGCGTCGGCCACGGCAGTGACATCGTTCCGCCCACCGCCGAGGAGTTCGCGACCTTCCTCCTCACCCATCCGCGCGCCGTCGCGGCGCTCTGCGGGATCCTGCGCCGGGACGATCCGTCCGGCGCCGACCGTGTCCTGGCCGCCGGATCCCTCTCCCCCGTCCCCAAACTGCTGTCACCCCAGGAATACACCGGGCTGCGCAAGCACCTGGAGGCCATGGACCGCGGGGTGCTCGGCAGGTTTCCCGAAGTGGTGCGCGCCGCCCTGCCACGCCGTGCCGTCCTCCCCGGGGCGGACACCCTGGAAGCACTCCTCGAGCAGCTGGAATCGCTGCCCGGGGACGGCGGTTCCGCCCGGGGAGAGCCGAGGGTTCCGGCGCTGCTGCGCGTCATGGAGTACGCCGGGGCGCTCCTTCCGGCGCCCCGGCGGGCGGAACTGCGCCTGTGGGCGGACGGAGTGGCCCAGCGGCTCGGCATCGCGCGGGAGGCGCTCGCCGAGCGCCGGTCCGACGCACAGGAGTGGTCTCGCGCGGTGCGCGACCGCTCCGCACGCGTCCGTGTCCTGGTGCAGGTGACGCAGGCCGAGCAGGGCCGCTACCGGCTGCGCACCTGGTGCGACGAGGGAGCGGGGCCACGGCAGGTGTCGGCGGACAGTGTCGTGTTGTACTCGGCGTCGGCCGCCGCCCGTGAGGTGCTGCGCGTCCTCGACTCCCTGACCCCGGCGGACGGGGAGGAACGACCGCCGCTGGTCGAGGTGCTCGTGGACCGCGCGAACCTCGACCTGCCGGTCGACGAATGGGAGGCGGGGGGCCCGGACGAGATCCTGCCCGGCACGCTCGGCGTGGAATTCCCCCTGGTCGTGCACTGTCCGGAACTCCTGCGCCGGAACCGGCGCTTCCAGTCCCACTGGCGCAGCCGGTGGAGCCGACTGGAGTCGGGCAAGACCTTCGTCGTCTCCGAGCCGATGGACCGGGAGACCCTCTACGCCCGGCTTGTCAACCAGCTCGACACGGTCCGCGTCTCCGTGGATGTACCACCCGGCCCGCGGGACCACATCGTGCAGGTCTGCCTGGCTCTGGGCATACCGGTCGTGGTCTGGGACCGGGTCCGGGACACCGCGTCCGACGTCGTCACCTGCATGGCGGAGGTCGCCACCCCCGAACTGCCCGACGGAGTACGCGCCTACCGCGCGAACGCCAAGGCCAGTCCACCCGAGTTCCCCGGCCGTCCGGTTCTCGCCTGGGCCGACGCCGACCGCCCCGTCCCCCGACTGCACCTGACCGAACCACAGGAGAGCGCATGACAACCACTCCTGAAGCCGAGTGGCGTCTGTTCCGCGGCGACGGCACGCCCCGCGCCGTCACGCTCCCGCAGGCCCCGCCCTGGCGGCGCTTCACGTCCATCCGGTCGATGCGCCCCGAGCTGCCCTACCTGATCGAGCGGCAGCACGCCGACGTCGTCAACGCCGCGCTGCATCTGCGCCGGCCCCTGCTGGTGACCGGCCCGGCCGGCACCGGCAAATCGTCCCTCGCCCGCGCGGTCGCGCACGAGTTACGCCTGGGCGAGCTGCTGCGCTGGCCCGTCAACAGCCGCTCCACCGTCAAGGACGCCCTCTACCAGTACGACGCGATCGGCAGGCTGCGCGAGACCACCCTCAGCCGGGACCGCGGCGAACGCGAACCGTCCATCGGTACGTTCGTGCGGCTCGGCCCGCTCGGTACGGCACTGGTGCCGTCCGCCGTTTCGCGCGTGCTGCTCATCGACGAGATGGACAAGGGCGACGTCGACCTGCCCAACGACCTGCTGACCGTCTTCGAGGAGGGCGTGTTCGACATCCCGGAGCTGACCCGGCTGCCGGAGGAGATGTCCGAGGTGGCGGTCCAGACCCACGACCACAGGGGAACCGTCGTCGTCCAGCAGGGGCTCGTCCAGTGCGTCGAGTTTCCCGTCGTCGTCATCACCAGCAACGGCGAGCGCGACTTCCCGCCCGCGTTCCTGCGCCGCTGCGTCCGTCTCGACCTGCCGGTCCCCGACGAGGAGCGGCTGCGTGACATCGTCGCCGCGCACCTCGGTGAAGAGGCTCTGCGGGAGGCCGACGACCTGATCGAGGCGTTCCTGCGCCGTCGCGCACCGGGCGAACTCGCCACCGACCAGTTGCTCAATGCCGTGTTCCTGCGCGTCTGCGGTGTCGATCTGGACGCCGAGGGTTTGCTGGACGCCGTGCTGCACCAGCTCACCGGGGCCATGTGACCATGGCGGGCAGTGGTGCGCGGTTCACCGAGGCCCTGAGGGTGCTGTCGGCCTGTGGTGTCGACCTGGACGCGGACCAGGTTCTCGACGTGCTGTGGCTGGCCCGCCGGTTCCCCGCCGGCCCCCTCGCGCCGCTCCGCCAGGACCCGCCGGCCGCCGCGCACCCCGAGGCGCCCCCGCCACCCGGCCCGGACCCGACCGCGTCCCAGCCGTCACCGCCGGAGGCGGACGACCCCGATCTGCCCGACCTCACCTCCCCCGAGCTGTACGCGGCGGCCCGCCAGGACCCGGCCCCGCCCCCCGGTGCCACCCGCGCTCCGGCGGGGCAGGAATCCCGCCGGGCCATGCCGGTGCGCGTCCCCGAGGACAAGGCCCTCACCCGTGAACTCGAGCTCGGCCGGGTACTGCGGCCGCTGCGCCGCCGCCACGAAAGCCGCCACCGCACGGAGATCGACGAGGAGCGCACGGCCGCCGCGCTCGCCGAGACGGGGCTGGCCGACGTGGTGGAGCGGCCCGTGCGCGAGCGCTGGCTCAATTTGGCGCTGGTCATCGACGACGGCCTGTCCATGCTGCTGTGGCACCGCCTCGGCACCGAGCTGCGCACGCTGCTGGAGCGTTTGGGGGCCTTCGCCACCAGCCGGGTCCTCGGTCTGGACACCCGCGACGCACGCCACCCGGTCCTGCACGCGCGCCCGTTCCGGCCCGACAGCGCGAAACTGCCGCTGAGCACCGTCAACGATCCTTCCGGCCGCACCCTCCTGCTGGTCGTCAGCGACGGCATGGGAGCAGCCTGGCGGGCCGGCACCATGCACGACCTGCTGACCCGGCAGGCGGACCGCGGCCCTGTCGCGGTCCTGCACACCCTGCCGCCCGACATGTGGGAGGCCTCCGGCATCTTCGCCGAACGCTGGCAGGCCACCACCCGGCGGGTCGGCGGCGCCAACACCTCCTGGGAGATCACCGACCCGGTGCTGCCGCCGGGGATCGCCGACTTCGACGGGGTGCCGGTGCCGGTACTGGAGCCGACACCGGCCTCGCTGCGCGGCTGGGCACGCCTGCTCGCCTCCCCCGGAACCACCGTGGAACTGCCGTTCATGGCGTACCCCGGCCGGTACGAAACCGCGGCCCCCTTGCGTGACTCCAGCAGCACCCAGCACTTCCGGGACGCGGCGACTCCGGAGGCGTACCGTCTCGCCGCTCATCTGGCGGCGGTCTCCCCTCTGTCGG
Organism: Streptomyces sp. NPDC058632; assembly: GCF_042717095.1. NCBI lineage: Bacteria > Bacillati > Actinomycetota > Actinomycetes > Kitasatosporales > Streptomycetaceae > Streptomyces > Streptomyces sp. NPDC058632. The sequence continues at coordinate 17,678 of NZ_JBHXQZ010000033.1, forward strand.
TTCCGGTCATGCGCCTGGTGCAGAAGGCGGTGCCGTGGTCCGCCACCACGTCCCACCTCGCCGAGGTCTTCCTCGGTGGCCTGGTGCGGCCGTCTCCCGCCCCGGTGCCGGGACCGCTGCCCGCCAAGCACCGGGTCTTCGACTTCACCGACGAGTCCAAGACGGTACTGCTCGACGCGGTTCCCCAGGCCGAACTGCTGCACACCAGCCGCCGGCTCGGCCGCCGGCTCGAAGAACTCGCCGGAAACTCACCGGACTTCCCCGCCTGGCTGGCCCATCCCGACGGTCCCGCCGACGTCCCGGGCTCACGCCGGGCATTCACCAGCGTCGAACGCCGGTTGCTGACCCGTTTCGGCGTCTCCCTCACACGCAGCACCACACTGCCTCCGAGCCGGCCGCACCCGCGGGATTCCTCCGGTACGGACGACTGGGGACCCCTCACCGACGACGATCCCCCCAGACTCGGCGGTTATGTCCTGCGGGGCCGCCGCCGCGGGCACCGGACGACGGTCTACCGGGGCGTCGACACGCGGGGGCGGAACGCCGTCCTGCGGGTCCCCCGCCTCGGCCGTTCCGCCGGCAACGCCAGGCTGATCGAGGTGGAGGCCGAGGCGCTCGCCCGCCTCCAGGGGCAGTACGCCCCCCGGCTGCTCGGCACCGGGCTCGAGGATTCCCCGCCCTGGCTGGCGATGACCCCGATCGCGGACACGAACGCCCCCGACGCCCAACCGCCGAGGCTCGGCAAGATCTGCACCGGCTCCCTGCACGGGGGGACCGCGCCCTTCGACCTGCTCAGGGGACTCCTGGTCGGCTGCTACCTCGCGAACGCCCTCGCCCTCTGCCACGTCAACGGACTCGTGCCCGCCGATCTCAGCGCCGACAGCGTCTACGTCCTGCGGCGCACCGTGGTCCTCGGCGACCTGTCGGACTGCGCCGTGGACGGGGAGTACGCGGGCTCGGGACCGGTCCCCACCCGCGAGGACAACATGCGCTCCCTCGGCGAGTTGCTCCAGCTCATCAGCAGCAAGGCGGGCTGGGACATGCCGAGCATGCCGGAGGGGATGCATCTGTGGCAGGGCGACACCTGGGGACCGTTGCGGCAGCTCGTGCTGCGCTGCCTCGACGCGGATCCGGCGCAGCGTCCCACGGCGAGCGAGGTCGCCGAGCTCCTCGCCCGCTACGTCGCCCGGGCCCGCCTCCACCAGACGGGGGTCGTGTCGTCGCCCGCGCCGGCCGCCCCGCAGACCCTGACGCCCGTACCGCTGACTCCGCCGTCGGCCGCCGAAGTCCCCGCCGCCGGCCGGAACGGACTGCGCCTGCCCCGCTTCGGGACCGTCCGCCGGGAGATGGAGGGGCGCCTGCGGCAGGTGCGTGTGCCGCTGACGCACAGCAGGCGGCTGGCCCTGATCGGCGCCTACCACTACAGCGGACGGGCCACCACGACGATGGTGCTCGGCTCGCTGCTCGCCTCCGTGCGCGGCCAACCCGTCCTCGCCCTCGACGGCGCGGCTTCCGAGGGAGCACTGGACGCCTTCCTGACCCGGCGCAACCAGGCGGTGGTACGGGATCTGGTGGCCCTGCCGGACACCCCGTCGTACGAGGAGATCCGCGCCCTCACCACCGGTCTGCCGTCCGGGCTGGAGGTGGTCGCACACCGCAAGGGCCACTACAGCCCCAACCCGGCGCACGCGCGCGAATACGCACGCGTGCTGAGGCATACCGCTCCCCACTACCCGTTCGTGCTCACCGACTGGGCCCCCCTGCGGCTGGACGGAACGGCCCATGCCGTACTCGACTGCACGGACCGGCTGATCCTGTGCTGCGGTACGTCGCACTGGTTCCTGGAGGCGGCGGCACGCATCCTCGACGAGCTGCGGCAGGGGGGGCGTGAGTGGTTGGCCCGGGACGCGATCGTGGTCGCCACCGAACTGGGCGGTCCCTCGGGGCGGGCGTTGCCGGCGGCCTCCGTCCGGGCCCTGGCCGTCGATCCCGCGCAGGTGGTGCACGTTCCCTTCGACGCCGCGCTGCAGTCCTCCGGCTGGAAGCTGAACCAGTTGCGCGCGGCCACCACGAACGCCTTCCTGCGACTGGCGGAGCTGGTGGCGGGCCCCGGCACCGCACAGTGATCCCCACGCCGCCCGCGGCCCGTGGTGCGGGCCGGCCGGACATGTGGGTGCCGGCACCCGGCGTCACGCTGCGCGCAGCCGACCCTGTCACAGAGTCTCGGGAGGTGCTCATGGCCTCGCTCCTCAGCCCGTACCCGAGGTCCGACGGGGACGCACGGCAGGCATGGGGGTTCACAAGGAGGTCTTCGGCGGTGAGCTGCGCCTCAACACCTGTGGCGACTTCGGACAGCCCGGCTCCGGGAACGCCGGCAAGATCATGCACGGCGTGCTGGAGAGTCCCGCCGGCTTCACCTTCATGTTCATGGGCGCCGGCACGCCGCCGGGCGCGGGACACGCCCCGGGCAACAACTTCCCCGTGAGCCTCAGCGGCGAGGACGAGCCCGGGCCGCGCGGCTGCTGGGACAAACCGTCCAGCGGCGGCCCGGTGTCCGTACCGCTGGAGAAGCAGCTGTGGGGGGATGCGTTCGGGAGGTGCACGGACCGCTTCGGCGTCCCGTGGACGGTCGACATCAGCCGGTCCGAGGACTGAGCCCCGTGTCTTCCGGTGCCCGGCCGTTGACATGACCTTTCGGCAGGGACCACCGTGACCTGCAGCGCGCCGGCGGAGCGCGACAGGACAGCGGTCCGGCGGCGGTCGCCGGCCCCGGGAGAGGCGGCGGCATGCGGATCGGACTGCTCGGTACCGGCCCCTGGGCGCAGGTGGCACACGCCCCCGCGCTGAGTGGGCACCCGGACCTCGACTTCGCCGGTGTGTGGGGCCGCCGGCCCGACGCCGCGAAGGAGCTGGCCGATCTGCACGGCACCCGGGCCTACGACGACGTCGAGGCGCTGTTCACCGACGTGGACGCCGTCGCCGTGGCGCTGCCGCCCGCGGTACAGGCGGAGCTGGCGGCGCGCGCGGCGCGGGCCGGGTGCCATCTGCTGCTCGACAAGCCGCTCGCGCCGACCGTCGCGCAGGGGCGGGCGGTCGTCGAGGCGGCCGAGGAGGCCCAGGTCGCCTCCGTGGTCTTCTTCACCACCCGTTTCCAGCCCGGGCCGGAGGCATGGATCACCGAACAGGCGCGCGCGGGCGGCTGGTTCACCGGGCGGGCGCAGTGGCTCGGGGCGGTGTTCACCTCCGACGGAAATCCCTTCGCCGCCTCTCAGTGGCGGCGGGAGAAGGGCGCCCTGTGGGACGTCGGCCCGCACGCCCTGTCCGTCCTGCTTCCGGTGCTCGGCGACCCACGGCGGGTCACCGCTGCGGCGTACGGTCCCGGGGACACCGTCCATCTCGTCCTCGACCATGCGAGCGGCGCGTCGAGCAGCCTCACGTTGAGCCTGACGGCTCCCCCGGCCGCGGCCGGAGCCATGGTCGAGCTGCGCGGTGAGGCGGGGGTCACTCTCCTCCCGGAGGCCACCGAAGGCGCGGTCCCGGCCCTCACCCGGGCCGCGGACGCCCTCCTCGCCGCGGCCGGCACCGGTACTCCCCACCCCTGTGACGCGGCGTTCGCCCTCCGGATCACGGAGACCCTGGCCGTGGCGGAAACGCTGCTGCACAGCGGAACGCGCTGACCACGGCCTTCACGGCGCCCTGGCCGACCGCGGAACGGAGTGCTTTCAGTGCGCTCCGTGACGCCCGGGCCCGACCGGCTTAAGGGGTCCTTAAAGACCGGTTAAGTGATCGTGGGGTCCTCGTCGTTCCTTCGAGTATGCGCAGGTCAGCGCGGAGTAAAGGACAAGTCGGACCGTTGGCGGGGGCCGCCGCGGTCCCTAGCATCAATCCCGCGCGCCGGTCCCGACGCACCGCCTGAGAGCGCTCTCTCAAGCGCCTCCCCACGTCGCCCGGTCGACGCGGTCAGCCACCCGCACGAGCACTCCAGGGAGATCCCCCACATGACTCCTCGCCATCAGCGCACCCTCGGCCGCCGCAAGGTCCTCTTCGCCCTCGGCGGAGCCGCCGTGGCCCTGCCCGCGGCGGCGGCGATCGCTCCGCACGCCCTCGCGGACCAGTCCGGCGAGCAGAAGGCCAAGGCGGCAGCGGCGGGGGCCCTGCCCCTGACGATCGTCAACAACAGTGGTTCCTTCGGCAACGGGAACGTGCACCTCTACATCGTGGGCAACGCGGACGGCCGTCAGGTCCGGGTCACCCCCGAGGGCACCATCGCCCCGGTCGCCGCGTCGGACAACGGCCCCGACGGCTTCACCGACTACGCGATCGGCCTGGCCGCCGGCGGCGAGACCAAGCTGTCCCTGCCGTACATGTCCGGGCGGATCTATGTGTCCCTCGGCGCGAAGCTCAGGTTCAAGGCCGTCACGGACGGAAACGGCAACGCGGCGTTGCAGTACCCGGCAGGCTGGGTCACCTCGGACCCCAACTACGGTGTGCTGCACGACTGTGCGGAGTTCACCTACAACTCCGCCGGCATGTTCTGCAACACCACCATGGTCGACATGTTCAGCGTGCCGATGAACATCCGGCTCACCGGTTCCAAGGACCAGTCCGTCGGCGTGTTCCGGGACGGGGGCCGCGGTGCCGCGTTCGACGCGCTCAGGCAGGCGGAGGCGTTCTCGCGGCTCGTCGTGGACGACACCCGGATCATCGCGCCGGGACACGGTCTGGACGCGGGCCTGTTCGCCGAGGACTACCTCGCCCCGTACATCGACGAGGTGTGGAGCACCTACACCGGACGTGACCTCAAGGTGACCACGAACGCCGGTACCTTCACCGGCCGGGTGCGCGGCGACCGGTTCACCTTCGACGGGCCCGCCCAGGTCTCCTTCGCCAGGCCGTCCACCCGGGACGTCCTCTTCTGCGACGGGGCGCTCGCCGCCCCGAACGACGGCACGACCGGCCCGGTCGCCGCCGTACTCGGTGCCGGCTTCAACCGTTCCACGCTGCTCAGCCACCCCGAACAGCCGACCACCGACGCCTCGGTCTTCTACCGGACCGAGCTCACCAACCACTATTCCAAGGCCGTGCACACGGCCACGGAGGACGGCAAGGCGTACGGCTTCGCCTTCGACGACGTCGCCGACTTCGCCTCGTACATCCAGGACACGGCTCCCACGGGCATACGCCTGACGCTGTCGCCCTTCTAGTCCGGAGGGCCGAAGCACCGGAGGGCCGGAGGGCCGAAGGACGGGCGGCGCCCCGCCTCGCGTCCGCGGCGGTCCGAACGGGGTGCGCCGCCGGCGCGGGGAGGTTTTCCGCGGGCCGGGAAAGGTACTCCTGCACACGAGGAGCGGCCCCTTCGAGGCGGCGCCCCCGTGTTCCGGATGCACAGCGGGCTCCCGCGTTGAATGGTGATACCGGACCCGATGACCGCACCGGGGCCGCTACAGCCATCCGGACCCGAGGAGTCAGAGATGTCGACGTCCCAGCCCGAGGAGTCCCGGCCGCCCGAGGACCGCACCACCCCGGACGGCCTGCTCCACGCCCGCACCGGCACCGATGTGTCACCGGAGGACCTCGTCCTTGCCTCCGGCAAGGATCTCACTCCGCAGAATCTCGCATGGGCCAGGCGCAAGCTCGAGGAGGAAGGGCCCGCCGCGCTGGACAAGATCCTCCCCTGACCCCTGACCCCTGACCCCCGGCCTCTGCCCGGGGCCTCGCCCCTTTCCGGCCCCCGTCCGTCACCCCGGCCCGTCCGTGGCCGCGGCCCGTGGGGCGGCCTGCACCGGTGCCGGCGCGATCCTGGCCTGGAGGTCACCGATCGTGTGCGCGGGCCAGGCGCGGGCGTAGCCGGGCGGGGTTCCGCCGGGGCCGGTGAGCGCGGCGACGGGCACACGGTCCGCGGCGCTCAGGATCTCCGCCACCGTGGTGTTCTCGTTGTTCCCGCCCGTCCCGCCGGAGGAGCAGCCGGTGTAGTAGGCAACGGGGATGGCTTCGTGACCGGTGATCAGGCAGGGCGGGCGGACGCCGAGCCGGTGCAGTTCGCCGGCGGTGCGGGCCCAGTTCCGGCGACTGTCGGTGGTGCGGTCCACGGTGTGCACCAGGACGGCCAGTTGCACGGTCAGATGCCCGGCCAGCGCGAGCGCGGCCAGTGACGTCACGACCGGCCGCCATGTCCCGGCCGGTGTTCTGACCGGATGCCACAGCGCGTCGGCCACGGGGATCGCGAGCAGGGCGTAGGCAGGCTGGAGGAAGCGGGGCGCCGCGTAACCGATCATGAAGAGGTACGGGAAAGCGGCCGTGGCGGCGCAGGCCAGCGGCAGCACGGTGCGCAGGGCCCGCCGGGCCCGTACGGCGACGACCAGCGCGAGGGCGGCCAGGAGCGGCAGGGCGAACCACCACAGGACGATCACCGGATGGGGCATCGCCCCGGTGCACGGGCGGCACAGACCTCGTCCGCCCAGGCTGCGCAGTTGGTCGTCGACGGCCATGTACAGGCCGAGCCCGCCCTGGACGCGGGAGGCCTCGGCCAGCCGCTCCCCCGGGCCGCCGTACCAGGCGTAGGCCTCGGCCACCCACTCGGCCGCGCCCACCGCGAGGCCCGCCGCGAGTGCGGTCAGGAGGCGCACGTGCCGGCCGGCCAGGGCGAGGAGCAGCAGGGGGACCGTCACCCATACGGCGTCGGTGGGCCTCATCAGCGCCATCAGCGCGGCTCCCGCCGCGACGCCCCACAGCGCCCCGCGTGCCGAACGGTCCGCGTGGTGGCGCAGGAAGCAGCCGACGGCGGTCAGGGCGCCGAGTGCGACCCACTGGTTGGGCATGGCCTGGGGGCCGTAGAAGAGGGTCACCCACAAGGACGTGAAGAAGGCGCCGCCGGTGACCAGGACCCGGGTGGGGAACAGGCCGTGCCAGGCGCGCAGCGCCAGGTACAGGCCCAGGCCGGACAGGACGGCGAGGTAGACGCGCAGCAGTGCGGTGGACTCCGACCAGGAGGCGACGGGCGCCACCAGGAGGGGGACGCCCCGGGAGCGCGGGGCGCTGAAGAAGGCGGCCGGATGGTGGGAGGCGACCTGGCTGACGTAGACGATCTCGTCCCAGCCGAGTCCCAGCGCGGGGCGGACGAGGACGAGCTGGGCGACGGTGAAGACGGCGGCCAGGACCGCGAGCGGCGCGGTGCCGCTCGCGGGACGGAGTGCGCCCGGCAAGGACGTACGTGCGCGTCGCCGTCCTCCGGCGAGAAGGGCACTCTTGCCGTCGGCCATCGTCCGTCCTTTGTCCCGTATGCCGCCGATCCAGCCGATCATTTGCGTGCAGACAGGAACAAATTAACCCGCGGGGCGCGCCGAGGCAGGCGGGGCGGCGGATGCGGTCACCGTTTTCCGGGGTCTCCGGCGAGTTCGGAGAGGTCCGTCACGACCCGGTGGGCGCCATGGGCGTAGAGCGCGTCCGGCCGGCCGACGCGGTCCACGCCGACGACGTATCCGAAACGACCGGCGCGGCCCGCGTCCATGCCGGCCAGCGCGTCCTCGAACACGGCGGCCCGGCCGGGCGGGACGCCGAGATCCCGGGCGGCGGCGAGGAAGGTGTCGGGGCGCGGTTTGCCGGAAAGGCCGCGCCCGGCGGCGACCACCCCGTCCACACGGACGTCGAAGAGGTGCTCGGCGTCGATGGCGCGCAGCACGTCCCGGCAGTTGGCGCTGGCGGAGACGACGGCGGTGCGCAGGCCGTCGGCGCGGGCCGCCCGGATGTAGCGCAGGGTGCCCTCGTAGGCATCCACTCCGCCGGCGCGGATCCGTTCCAGGAACAGCTCGTTCTTGCGGCGGGCGAGCCCGTGCACGGTCGCGGCCCCCGGGGGATCGTCCGGCATGCCCTCGGGCAGGTCGACACCGCGGGAGGCGAGGAAGGTGCGTACCCCGTCGGACCGCGGGCGGCCGTCGACGTACTCGGCGTAGTCGGCGTCGGTGAACGGCCAAAAGTCCGTGCCGTCCCGCTCGCGCAGGAAGGTGTCGAACGCCTGCTTCCAGGCCGACGCGTGAACGGCGGCGGTCCTGGTGATGACACCGTCGAGGTCGAAGAGGCAGGCCAGGATGTTCTCGGGCAGACCCAGATCCGTCATGGAGGACATGGTCCCGCGTACCGGTGGACAGCACCCGGCGGCGGGCGGGGTGGGCAGGGGTGGCACACTTTCCCGTGTGGTGCCGACCTTCGACGATCTCCTCCACCGGGCCCGGGCCCTCGGCCGGGACGGCCGGCGCGCGGTACTCGGCATCACGGGCAGCCCCGGGGCCGGAAAGTCCACGCTCGCCGGGGAACTGGTGCGGACGCTGAACGGCGCCGGGGAACCGTGGGTCGCGCACGTCCCGATGGACGGCTTCCACCTCGCCGACGCCGAACTGGACCGGCTCGGCCGCCGGGACCGCAAGGGCGCCCCGGACACCTTCGACGCGGCCGGGTACGCGGCCCTGCTGCGGCGGCTGCGCGAGGAGACGTACGGGGACGTCGTGTACGCGCCCGGTTTCGAACGGGTGCTGGAGCAGCCGGTCGCGGGGGCCGTTCCGGTGCCGCCGACGGCCCGGCTGGTGGTGACGGAGGGGAACTACCTGCTGCTGGACACCGGTGCGTGGGCGCGGGTGCGGCCGCTGCTCGACGAGGTGTGGTTCTGCGAGCTGGACGAGAAGGAGCGGGTCCGGCGGCTGGTGGCCCGGCACGTGGAGTTCGGCAAGCCCCAGGACGAGGCAGTGGCCTGGGTCGCGCGCTCGGACGGGCCCAACGCCGAACTGGTGGCGCACACCCGGCACCGCGCGGACCTCGTGGTTCCGGCGGCGGCGGTGCCGCGTGTGTGCCGGTGACCGGCTAAATTCAACCTTCGTGGGAGACGAAGGAGGCACCCCGGTGCCATCGCCGCAGCAGGCACGCGCACAGGTATCCGCGATCACCTCGGGGAAGGCGGGCCGGGAGACGGAGGTGTCCCCGACGTCCCAGCTCCGCACGCTGTTCGACCGGCCCCGGCTCTCCCCCGGGCAGCGGCGCATCGCCCAGTATCTGATCGGGCACCTCACGGAGGCCGCGTTCCTGTCGATCACGGACCTCGCCGAGCGGGCCGGGGTGAGCCAGCCCTCGGTGACCCGGTTCGCCTCGGTGGTCGGCTTCAGCGGCTACCCCGCGCTGCGGGAGAAGCTCCAGGCGATCGCCCTCGGCACGCTCCCCGGCGGGCCCGCGGAGGAGCACCGGGGCAACGAGCTGCAGGCGGCGGTGGACGCCGAGATCGAGAACCTGGAGAACCTGCGGCGGGACTTCGCCGATCCCGGCCGGGTCGTCGAAACCGGCCGCGTGCTGGCGGCGTCCGTGCCGCTGACCGTCCTCGGGCTGCGCATCTCCGTGTCCCTTGCCGAGTACTTCGGTTACGCCGCCCGCCGCATCCACCCGGACGTCCGGCTGGTGACCCGGGGCGGCAGCGTCGCCTACGACGCGCTGCTGCAGTCACGGGAGGCCGGCGGCTCGTGGGTGCTGGCGTTCTCCATGCCGCGGCACGCCCAGGAGACCCTGACGGCAGTGCGGGGCGCCCGGGACGCCGGGCTGAAGGTCGCACTGATCACCGACCTGGCGCTGGGGCCCCTCGCGGACGAGGCGGACGTCACCTTCGCGACCGGCACCGGGTCACGTCTGGTGTTCGACTCGTACGCCACCGCGGGCGTGATGTGCGCGGCGCTGCTCCAGGCCATGACGGACGCGGACCCGGAGCGGACGCAGGCACGGCTCGACGAGTACGAGCAGGTCGCCGACCAGCACCAGTTCTTCCTCCGGGACTGACGGCGTCATCAAGTGGACCTTCCACTGCAAAGCTCACATGAATGTTTTCATACGCCTTGAAAACCGGATGGCATATATAAATACTGCTGGCGGATCACGACATGTCCTGCGCGAACGCCCAAGACCGTCGGACCGCCCCCTGGACCGGGGCCGCCGCACCGGACCGGGGCAGCCCCACCCGTCGCCCACCCCAGCGACGCCGCACACCCGGAAGCGATGATCATGACCGTGACGTCCACGCGCCTCAGTCCGGACTGGCCCTGCCAGGTCAAGGCACCCGGCAGCTACGACTGGGAGCGCTCGGCGGCCAAGTGGCTGCGCGAGCTGGTACCGGCGCGCTACGCGAGCTACCCCGCGTTCATCCGGCACCCCGTCCTGCTGGCGCGGCACGCCCAGATCCAGGTCGAGCACGAGATCCGGGTGGCGCGCACCGCCCTGCAGACGGCACGGGCCGACCTGCCCCGGCTGGGCCTGCACGAAGGGGTCATCGAGCACACGATCAAGCTGTACGCGGCCGAGGTCATGCAGTTGCAGCACATCGCCCGCAGCGTGCGCGCGGTCACCCGGGCACTGGTGGAATCGGGCCGCTGACCGGGGCGGGCACGCCGGTCGGGCGTCATCCCGTACGGGACTCCAGCGCGCGGCGGGTGTCGTCGCCGTAGACCCCGGTCTCGTCGCCCTGGACGCCGTACCAGAGCTGGAACCGGGCGACGGCCGCCGCCAGGGTGGCGTCGTAGCGGCCGCTGGCGGCGCCGTCGCGGTAGACGTCCGGGATGCGCAGGAGCCGTTCCTGGAGTTCGGCCACCTCGGGGCCCGAGTCGCCCTCACCGAGGAACCCGGGGGCGGCCGGGACCCGCGCGGGCGGCGCGGTGGGCGCGGGCGCCGACGGGCTCGCGGAGGGCCGGGGGTCGGGCGTGGCGCGGGCGTCGGAGTTCTGCCCCAGGAGCAGGACCGCGCCGCCGAAGCCGAGTACCGCCGCCGCGGCCACGGCGATCGCCACGGCTGCCCGCCGCGTCGCGGGGCTGTGCGGGGAGGCGTGCGGGGGCCGGCCGGGCGCGGTGCCGTCGGGCGAAGGGCCGCGGGCCGAACGGTGCTGGGGGGCCGTGCGGCCGGATGCGGGAGTGCGGTGCGTGAAGCTCTCGTGCGCCGGGCCGGGCACGGCCGTCGGCGGCCGGGTGGGCGGTTCGGGGGCGACCGACGGGAACTCCTGCGTCTCGTCCTGTGCCCCGGCCGCGGGCCGGGGCAGGGTGACGGACTCGTAACCCTCGCGCTCCCCCCGTTCGAACTCCCTGAACAGTTCGGCGAGCGCGTCCGTGCGGCGGGGGCGCAGGACGCGGACGGGCTCGAGGGGCGGGCCGTCGTGCGGCTGCCCGGGTTCGGACGGCGTCGGCACGCTGCTCTCCTTCCGCTGCGCACGAGGGCGGGTCCGCCCACGGGAGGAGATACGCGCCGGGGGCGGCGGAGGTTCAGCCGGCGGCGCGCAGAAAGCGGTGCAGGGAAGCCGTCATGGCGGACACGAAGGACTCGCGGGGCTCCTCGTCCAGGGCGTCGAGGGACAGGTACGGGTTCAGGTCCTCCAGCTCGACCAGCAGCAGTTCGCCGTCCGGGGCACGACAGGCGTCGACCCGCTGGATGCCGTGGTCGAGGGTGTTCCAGTCGACGAAGCCCCGGGCGAACTCCAGGTCGCGCGGGGTGGTTTCGTACGGCTCCAGCTGCCAGCGCCGGCCGGGGTCCGGGGTGTACAGGGCGTACTGGATGTCGTGGTCGACGAAGTAGAAGGAGACCTCGTACGCGAAGTCGATGTGCGGCTGCACCAGCACGCTGCCGTCGATGAGCTCCCGCACGGCGTCCGCGGCGACGACACGCAGCCCCATCGAGTCCGCGCCGAGCCCGGGTTTGACCACGTACCGGTCCGCCACGGGCAGCAGGTGCAGGTCCTCCGCGCGGTCGACGGTGGGGATCACCGGCCACCCGGCCGCGCTCAGTTCGAGCAGGTACTGCTTGCCGGCCATGTCGCCCCGGCCGGTGAGCGGGTTGTAGACCGGCTTTCCGGTCTTTGTGGCCCGCTCGCGGAAGGCGTCGTGTGCGTCCGGGTACGTCATGACCGGGCCGCTGTTGCGGACGACCACGGCGTCGAAGCCGTCCAGCAGCGCGGCGGCGTCCCGCGGATGACAGAGCTCCAGGTCGAAGTCGGCGCGCAGCCGGGAGGTGAGCCGGACGTCCTCGTCGCCGTAGCTGCGCCCGCGGGCCGGGTACGTCGGATCGGTGACGTACAGGAGGCGGGGACGGGGGCGGGCGGGCGCCATGCGGGGCTCCTCGGGGGGACGACAGCAACCTGATCATATGAATGATTCATGGGCATCGAAACGGCACAGGAACGCGGTGGACGCAACGGAGGGGTACGGAGTGCCTTTACGGGTGGCACTGAGTGCCATACCCTGTCGCTGTGCACGGTGGCACAAGACACGCCGGGCACGTGCGTGCCGGGGCACCGTGCACGCGGGATGGCGGCCGAGTGCAGGGAGTCGACCAGCGTGTACCACCACTCAGGAAGCGTGGCTCAGCAGGCAGCCGGCACCACGACGACGGGTCTGCTCGAGCCCCGGGGCGCGAACAGAGCGGAGGCCATGGCCTTCCAGCGGTGCACCTGGTGCGGCACCGCGATGTACCACCGGCTGCTGTGCCCCGTCTGCCAGGGCAGCGACCTGTGTACGGAGCACAGCGCGGGCGTCGGCACGGTCCGTCACTCCACGACGCTGCACCGCAATACGCCGGCCGCCCGGAACGTGTCCCTGATCGAGATGGCCGAGGGCTTCGTCGTCCGCGGCAGGGTCATGGGTCCGCCGATCGGCATCCACAGCGGGGACCGGGTGCGGCTGTCCACGGCCAAGGACCCGGTGCGCGGGGAACCGGTCTTCCAGCTCGTCGACGAGCCCTACCGCGCCTGGACCTGACCGTCCGCCCGGCACCCTTCGGACGGCGGGAGTTCAGTGGGCGAGTGTGATGCGGATGCCGACGGTGCCGTCCCGGCCCCGGCGCAGCCGGCTGCCGAGCAGCGTCAGCCGGCCGGACAGGCCGTACTTGCGGGCGATCAGCTCGCGGTAGTGGACGGTGGTGGCCGCATCGCAGATCTCCGCGGTGGCCGGTACCTGGTCACCGCTCGGACGGCCGCGCACGTCACAGGGGCCGACCAGGACATCGGCGCGAGCCCGGATCCGCTTCACCTTCCAGGAGTCGGCGGCGGTCCAGACCCCGAGCGCGTCCCCGTTCCGCACCACCCACACCGGGGTGGCCACCGGCGTGCCGTTCCGCCGGTAGCTGGTGACCAGCAGATACTTTCCCGCTCCGAGCCGCTCGAGCAACGCGTTGTCCATACCCGGCAGTCTAGATCCGGTCATCGCCTCCTGCGGTCGGTGCGCAGGCCGGTCGACGCCTCCCGGCATCGGATCGCTCCGGCGGTGAACACGGCGGGGCCCGCGTCCGTATGGACTGAGGGCACTCGACTCAGGGGAGGCCCCGCGGTGTTCGCACCGCGCTTCTCTGGTTCGGGAGTCACGCATGAGGCACGCACGACGACGGGTCGTCCGGCGAGTGACACGGCTGGCGGCCGTCGGCGGACTCCTCCTCGGAACGACGATGGTGACCCGCGCCGTCGCGAGCGAACCCCCGGCGCCGGACCCGGTTCCGTACGCCGCGTCCGAGGAGGACACCGGCCCCGGCTCCGCGCTCGTGTCGCGGCTCGGCTCCTCCCGCACGGCGGGCAGCTGGTTCGGCGAGGACGGGCGGACGGTCGTCGCGGTCACCGACGAGAAGGCCGCGGCCGAGGTGCGGGAGGCCGGTGCGGACCCGAAGATGGTGCGCCACAGCATGCGCGACCTGAAGTCGGCCACTCGGACGCTGGGTTCGGCACCGCGCGTGCCCGGGACGGCCTGGGCCATGGACTACCGGTCGAACGAGGTGGTGGTACGCGGCGACAGCACGGTGTCCGCGGACGACTGGTCCGATCTGACCCAAGTGGCGGAGAAGGTCGGTGGTTTCGTCCGTATGGAACGCACCGAGGGTGCCTTCACCACACGGATCAACGGGGCGGAGCCCATTCTGTCGACCGCCGGGCGCTGTTCCGCGGGCTTCAACGTGACCGACGGCAAGCGTGAGTTCATCCTCACGGCCGGGCACTGCGGGCCGGACGGGTCGGTCTGGTTCGCCGACGACGGCGGCAGGAAGAAGGTCGGCACCACGGTCGGCGGCAGCTTCCCCGGCGACGACTACTCCCTGATCGAGTACGACGGCGGCCGGGCCGGCGAGGGCGCCGGTGTCGTCTCGGTCGGCAACGGCCAGGGCGTACGTATCACGGGGGTCGGCGACCCCACCGTCGGCCAGCGGGTGTTCCGCAGCGGCAGCACCAGCGGGCTGCGCGACGGGGAGGTGACCGCGCTCAACGCGACGGTGAACTACCCGGAGGGCACGGTCAGCGGCCTCATCGAGACCAATGTGTGCGCCGAACCCGGCGACAGCGGCGGCCCGATGTTCTCCGAGGGCATCGCGCTCGGTGTGACGTCGGGCGGCAGCGGCGACTGCCGGCAGGCGAGCGGTACGACGTTCTTCCAGCCGGTCACGAAGGCACTGACGCAGCTGAAGGTGGATCTCCTCGTGGCCCCGAAGGCCGGGGACGGCGCGGACACGGCCACCCCCGCCCCGTCGGCGGAGGGCGCGGCAGCGGCTCCGGACGCCGCGTCGCCGGGTTCCTCGGCGGCGGGGATCAACGCGTCGACGCTGCTGTCCCGCCTGGCCGACCCGCGGAACGTGGGGCCCGGGATGCTGGTCATCGGAGGCAGTCTGATGGCTCTGGTGGCGACGCGCTGGATCAGGTCGGAGCAGGACCGCAAGGCGTACCAGCGGCACTACTCGGCGACATGGGGCTGAGCCGGACGCCGGCACCCGGGCGTCGGCGAGGAGGCTCGCACGTGACCGGGCGACTTCGGTCACGAGGACGGCGGATGCGCCCCGGCCGAGGCCGGGGCGGGCGGCAGGACCAGCGGAAGGAGGACCGGCGAGGGTGAAGGGCGACGAGGCCTGTGCGGCGCCTCAGGCCGCCTCGGCCCGCTCGGGGAGGGCCGCGGCCCACTCCTGGACGAGGCGCTGGTACTCCGCGCGCTGCTCGCCGCTCAGCGTCCCGCCCGACCGGAGCCACAGGGCCCGGATCTCCTCGTTGACCTCGGCAGCCGATCGCTCGGATGACGGTTCAAGAGTGGTGGACATGCTGTGAAGCATAGAGCCACCGGCGTGAAAGCCGCGTGAGTATTCACAGCCCAATCGGACATACCGGACAGTGTCGCTGATCACGTCCATCTGCCATGGAACGTGGGCGAGTTCACATCCCCGGGCTTCCGCCCGCAGCCCTTTCCAGCCCTTCCCGCCTTTTCGGCACCGCCTTCGGGGAGGGCGGACTGTCAGCGGTAGCCCGTGACGTCCGCCGGCTTGCCCGGGTCCTGGACCTCGACGAGGTAGCGCCAGGCGTCCGGGCGGCTGCCGTCGAGGTCGGTGAAGCCGTACTCGCGGGCGAGGCCGCCGCTGGAGAGAGAGGTGCCGTTGAAGCGGGACACCCGTGGGTCGGCGGCGAGCGCGGCGACGGCCCGGCCCACGTAGCGCGGGGTCTCCGAGATGGCGAAGTGGGGGACGCGGGTCAGGGCGTCCCGCCAGTCGTCCTCCCGCACCCCGAACTCGTCGAGCATGATCTCCGAGCGGAGCCAGCCCGGAGTGAGCGCGAGGGCCGTGGCGCCGCGCGGGCCGAGTTCGTGGCCGAGGGCGAAGGCCATGCGCAGGACGGACGTCTTGGCGAGGTCGTAGAAGAAGGAGACGCGGTAGGTGTCGCGGTTGTAGTCCGCGGTGCCGTCGGTGACCTCGACGACCAGGCCGCCGGGGTGGCGCAGCAGCAGGGGCAGGGCGTGGTGGCTGGTGATGGCGTGGGTGTCCACCGCGAGCCGGAGCAGGCGCAGCCCCTTGTCGAGGTCGTGCTCCCAGACGGGGGCCTCCCACTCGAAGAGCTTCTCGCCGCCCCAGATGTCGTTGACGAGGACGTCGAGGCGGCCCTGCTCGTCGGCGATGCGGTCGACGAGGGCCTTGACCTGGGCGGGGTCCAGGTGGTCGGTGGGGACGGCGATGCCCCGGCCGCCGGCCTCGGTGACCAGGTCGGCGGTGTCCTCGATGGTCTCCGGGCGGTCGTACTCGGAGCGCTTGGCGCGAGTACTGCGTCCGGTGACGTAGACGGTGGCGCCGGCCGCGCCCAGTTCGACGGCGATGCCCCGTCCGGCTCCCCGGGTCGCTCCCGCGACCAGTGCGACCTTGTGCTGCGACGACCCGTCCTTGTTCGACGATCCGTTGCTGTTCGACGACCCGGTGGTGGTCGACTCCGGCATGGTCCGGCCTCCCGTCACGTGCGACAGCGATCTGCTGTCGTTACGAGCGTGACGGGTAAGCCGGACATCCTCTGTCCCCTTTTCCCGGGAGTCGCCCGGTCGGACGTGACCGGGGCGCAGTCACCGAAGCGGAATCACCGAAGCGGCCTCAGTGACCGCGGGCGATCCACTCCTCCAGGTGCGGGGCCTCCGCACCGATGGTGGTCGAGTCGCCGTGGCCGGTGCGGACCGTCGTGTGGGGCGGGAGCGTGAGCAGCCGGTCCCGGATCGAGTCGACGATCGTCGGGAAGTGGGAGAACGAACGGCCGGTGGCACCGGGACCGCCCTGGAACAGGGTGTCGCCGGTGAACACGGTGGCGAGCCCGGGGTCGTACAGGCAGACCGCGCCGGGCGCGTGCCCCGGCGTGTGCAGCACGGTGAGGTCGGCGCCGGCCGCCTCGATCACCTGGCCGTCGACCAGCCAGGCGTCGGGGTCGCGGTCCGGGTGGGTCTGCCTCCACAGCGGCAGGTCGTCGTGGTGCAGCCAGATGGTGGCCCCGGTGCGCTCGGCGAGGGCGGGCGCGGCGTCGATGTGGTCGTTGTGGGCGTGGGTGCACACGATCGCCTTCAGGCGGCGGTCGCCCACGGCCTCCGCGATGGCGTCGGCGTCGTGGGCGGCGTCGATGACGACCACCTCGTGGTCGTCGCCGACGATCCACACGTTGTTGTCGACGTCCCAGGTGCCACCGTCGAGGCTGAACTGCCCCGAGGTCACGAGGTGTTCGATGCGGGTGGTCATCAGAGCACCACCACCGAGCGCAGCACGTCGCCGTGGTGCATCCGCCCGAAGGCCTTCTCGACCTCGTCGAGCCGGATCGTCTCGGTGACGAACGCCCCGAGGTCCAGGCGTCCTTGCTGGTGCAGGTCGATCAGCATGGGGAAGTCGCGCGAGGGCAGGCAGTCGCCGTACCAGGACGACTTCAGGGAGCCACCGCGGCCGAACACGTCGGCGAGCGGCAGTTCGAGCTTCATCTCCGGGGTGGGCACGCCGACGAGGACGACGGTGCCGGCCAGGTCACGGGCGTAGAAGGCCTGTTCGTACGTCTCGGGACGGCCCACGGCCTCGATGACGACGTCGGCGCCGAAGCCGCCGGTGAGTTCGCGGATCGCCTCGACCGGGTCGGTGGTACAAGAGTTGACGGTGTGGGTGGCGCCCATGGAACGGGCGGTCTCCAGCTTGCGGTCCTCGATGTCGACGGCGATGATCCGCGCCGCTCCGGCGAGCCGGGCGCCGGCGATGGCCGCGTCACCGACGCCGCCGCAGCCGATGACGGCGACGGAGTCGCCCCGGCCGACGTTGCCGGTGTTGATCGCGGCACCGATGCCGGCCATCACGCCGCAGCCGAGCAGCCCGGCGACCTGCGGGGAGACGGCGGGGTCGACCTTGGTGCACTGGCCGGCGGCGACGAGCGTCTTCTCGGCGAAGGCACCGATGCCGAGCGCCGGGGAGAGCTCGGTCCCGTCGGTGAGGGTCATCCTCTGCTTCGCGTTGTGCGTGTCGAAGCAGTACCAGGGGCGTCCGCGCAGACAGGCGCGGCACTTGCCGCACACCGCACGCCAGTTGAGGACGACGAAATCACCGGGAACTACGTCGGTCACGTCGTCGCCCACCGACTCCACGACACCCGCGGCCTCGTGGCCGAGCAGGAAGGGGAAGTCGTCGTTGATGCCACCCTGCTTGTAGTGCAGGTCGGTGTGGCACACCCCGCAGGCCTGGACGCGGACGACCGCCTCGCCCGGCCCCGGGTCGGGTACGACGATCGTCTCGATGCGTACCGGCTCGTCCTTGCCCGGTGCGATCACGCCGCGTACTTCCTGCGCCATGGTGCTGACTCCTTCGTCTCCCGGTGGTACGTCCTGTCGACCCTACGCGACCTGCCCGTGCCCCGGCGGGTCGGCTCCACAGCAGGTCGTGGCATTCCTGCCGGTGTTCCGCACCCGTGTTCCGTGCCGGGTGGACGGGGGCGGCCCGGCGTGTCACGGGGAGCCGGGGCGACGTAGCCTGAACTCTCCGCCCGACGCCCAGGGAGCGACGTGACCAGCGCAGCGCCGAAGGTAGTGCAGAAGTCCGATCCGCCCGCCTGGCGGGCGCTCCTCGGCTACGTTCGTCCCCACCGGTGGGCCCTCCTGGGCGGCGCCCTGCTGTCCCTGCTGACAGGGGCGACCGGCCTGATGCTGCCGCTGGTCGCCCGGGACCTGATCGACGACCTGTCGGACGACCGGGCCATCACCGGCGCCCTGGTCCTGATGTCCGCCCTCGTCATCGCCAACGCCGCGCTGGGCGCACTGGGTTCGTACGTGCTGCGGCGTACCGCCGAGTCGGTGGTGCTGGGGGCGCGGCGCTCGCTGTCGTCGTATCTGCTGCGGCTGCGGATCACGGCCGTGGACCGCAGCGAGCCCGGCGACCTGATGGCCCGCATCACCTCCGACACCACGCTGCTGCGGGAGGTCACCACGGACTCGCTGGTGGGCCTCGGCACTGGCGGTCTGACACTGGTCGCGACCATCGCGCTGATGGGCTTCGTCGACCCGGTGCTGCTGGGGGTCACCCTGGCCGTGATCGCGGGTGCGGGGACGGTCCTCGCGCTCATCGTGCCGCACATCAGCCGGGCCAGCCGGCAGGCGCAGGACGCGGTCGGCGTGATGGGGGCATCCCTGGAACGGGTACTGGGCGCGCTGCGCACGGTGAAGGCGTCCGGTGCCGAGCCGCGGGAGGAGCGCGCGCTGCACGAGGCGGCCGAGGAGTCGTGGCGGCAGAGCGTGCGGGCCGCCAAGTGGTCGGCGGCGGCGGGCAACACGGCCGGGCTGGCGATGCAGGTCGCGTTCATCACCGTGCTCGCGGTCGGCGGGGCGCGGGTGGCGACGGGCACCATCGACATCGGCACGCTGGTGGCGTTCCTGCTGTTCGTCTTCTACCTCATGATGCCGATCCAGAGCGTCGTCGGCGCGATCACGCAGTACCAGACGGGCAGCGCCGCCCTGGCCCGTATCCAGGAGGCACTGCGGCTGCCCGCCGAGCCGGCCGCGGGGCCCGCGCTCCTGCCCGCGCCGGGTGCCGCGCCCGCCGCGCTCGCCTTCGACGACGTGCGCTTCCGCTACGCGGACGATCTGCCGTACGTGCACCACGGGGTGTCGTTCACCGTGCCCGCGCAGGGCATGACCGCGTTCGTCGGCCCGTCCGGGGCGGGCAAGACCACCGTCTTCTCCCTCATCGAGCGCTTCTACGACCCGGACTCCGGGGTGATCACCCTCGACGGGCAGGACCTGGCCGACTGGGAACTGTCGCGGCTGCGGTCCTCGATCGGCTACGTGGAGCAGGACGCGCCCGTCCTGTCGGGTTCCCTGCGCGACAACCTGCTGCTGGGGAACCGGGAGGCGGACGACGACGCGGTGGCGCGGGTGGTGAAGACGACCCGGCTCGACGGTCTCGTCGCCAGGCTCCCGGACGGGCTCGACACACTGGTGGGGCATCGCGGCACCAAACTGTCCGGCGGGGAGCGCCAGCGGGTCGCCATAGCCCGCGCGCTGCTGCGCAGCCCCCGGCTGCTGCTGCTCGACGAGGCCACCTCGCAGCTCGACGCGGTGAACGAGGCGGCGCTGCGCGACACCGTCGCCGATGTGGCCCGGACGACGACGGTTCTGGTGGTCGCGCACCGGCTGTCGACGGTGACGATGGCCGACCGGATCGTGGTGATGGACGCGGGCCGGGTCCGCGCGGTCGGCACGCACCGGGAACTGGTGACCGCCGACCCGCTGTACGCGGAGCTGGCGGCGACGCAGTTCCTGGCGACGAGCGGGTGAGCCCTCGCGGCCGGTCCGTCCCGGACCCGGGCGGACGGCTCCGGGGAGCGCGGGCCGGGCTTGCCGTACTCACCGGGCGGGGGGAGGCTCGTAGGTGAGGCCCGGCGTGGCCCGCTCCGGACCGGGCCGAGGCCCTCGAAGGAGGTCATCATGACAACCTCGGCAGAATCCCGCTTCGGTACCGACACACTGCGCCGGGGTCTCGAGGCCCCGACGTCCGCGCCCCTGACGGCGCTCTACGCGGACGACGCCGAGCTGCGCATCGTGGACCGCAACACCCAGCCCAGCCACCCCATGGTCCTGCACGGCCGGGACGAGATCGCCACCATGCTCGACGACGTCTACAGCCGTGACATGACGCACCAGCTGGAGCGGTGCGTCGTCCAGGACGACCGGGCCGCCTTCAGCGAGACCTGTGTCTACCCGGACGGGGTGCGGGTGTACTCGGAGTCGATGGTCTCGCTGCGCGACGGCAGGATCACCGAGCAGACGATGATCCAGGCCTGGGACGAATGACCGGCCCGTTCCGGCCGGGCGCGACGTAAGGCGCGAGGGAGCAGAGAACACGGCCGGGCACCCGCGCTCCGGTCGTGGAGCGCGGGTGCCCGCACCGCGGACCTCAGCAGTGGGCTCGACGCCCGACAGGTCCGTGCGCACCACTCGCCGTCCTGCAGGACCGGTCATGGAGTGGCCTGCGTCACCTCCAAGGTCCGCCGACACTCCGTATCCGTTCGCACGGTCCCTGGAGAGCACATGACCCGTATCCCGGTGGAAGTGGACGGCACGACGTACGAGGACGAGGTGGAACCCCGTCTGCTGCTGGTCCACCATCCGCGCGACCGGCTCGGCCTGACCGGTACCCCGACCGGCTGCGACACCTCGGGCTGCGACACCTCGGGCTGCGGAGCCTGCACGGTCGAACTGGACGGCACGAGTGTGAAGAGCCGCGCGGTGCCGGCCGTCCGGGCCGACGGGGGCGAGGTGACCACCGTCCAGGGGCCGGCCCGGGACGGCGGGTGGACACCGCTGCAGCGTGCCTTCCACGAGCAGCACGCGCTGCAGTGCGGCCACTGCACCCCGCGGGGCGGCTGACGCTGTGCTCCGGCCGGAACGACCTGGAGCGCTACGGCCGGGTCTTCGCCGCCTGCTTCGGCACCGGCGGACCGCCGGCACCGGCCGCGCCCCGGCCGCGGCGGCGGCTCGTGGTGCGCGACGCCGCGGGCCGCCGTACGGCCGGTACGGAGGAGGGGCGTCCGGGACCGCCCCTGGCCGCCCGGGCCGGTGCCACCGAGACGCTCCGCCACCGTGACCTCGCGGACCTGGCCGCCGCCGAGCGGGAGCAGGTGCGACGGCTGCCGGCGGCGCCGGCCCCGCGCGACAGGGTCCGGCGCACGGCGCGCCGCCCGCACCGGCCGGCCCACCGGGTGGCCTGGGCCGATCCGCTCGAGGCGCGCCCCGGTTACGCCCCGCCGGCCGCGGGGACGGCGGCGGCGCTGCCGAGCGTGGACGTGTTCGTCGAGGGCCACCGCCTGGCCGCCCTGGAGAACCTGGCTGCGGTGGTGCGGGGTGCCTCGCCCGACGAGGCTGCCTCCCCCGCCCGGGCTGCCACCCGGCCCGCCCGCCGCACCCGGGAAGGAGCCCATCGTGCGTGACATCCTTCCGGCGCTCACCCGCTGGTACACCGCGGGCCGGCCGTTCGGCCTCGCCACCGTGGTCGGTGCCGACCGCAGCACACCGCGCGACCCGGGCGCGGCGATGGCCGTGGGACCGGACGACGAGGTGGTGGGCAGTGTGTCCGGGGGGTGTGTCGAGGGGGCGGTGTTCGAGCTGGCCCGGGAGGTCGTCACCGACGGCGAGGCCCGCCTGGAGACCTTCGGCTACGGAGCCGACGACGCCTTCGCCGTCGGCCTGACCTGCGGCGGCGAGATCACCCTGCTCGTGCGCCCGGTGACGCCGGAGCGGGACCCGGCGTTCGGCGCCGTCGCGGAGTCGGTCGCCGCGGGCGAGCCGGTGACCGTGGCGACGGTGACCGACGGTCCCGCGCCGCGCGGGGCCACGCTGGCCGTGTGGCAAAACCGGCTGGCGGGCACGCTGGGGACGACCGGCCTGGACGCGGCGGTCACCGCCGACGCGCGCGGCGAACTCGCCCTCGGCGCCACGGGGCTGCGCCACTACGGGCCCCGGGGGCAGCGGCGGGAGGACGCGGTGGGTGTGTTCCTGCAGTCCTTCGCGCCGCCGCCGCGCATGCTGGTCTTCGGGGCGATCGACTACGCGGCGGCCGTGGCCCGGATCGGTGCCTTCCTCGGCTACCGGGTCACCGTCTGCGACGCCCGCCCGGTGTTCGCCACGCCCCGTCGTTTCCCGGAGGGCGTCGAGGTCGTCGTGGACCGGCCGCACCGGTATCTGCAGGGCACGGAGACCGACGAGCGCACGGTGATCTGTGTCCTCACCCACGATCCGAAGTTCGATGTGCCGCTGCTTCAGGAGGCGCTGCGCCGGCCGGCCGCCTACATCGGCGCGATGGGCAGCCGCCGCACCCACACGGACCGCAGGGACCGGCTGGTGGAGGCCGGGCTCACCGGGGCCGAGATGTCCCGGCTGCGCTCACCGGTCGGGCTCGACCTCGGGGCCCGTACACCCGAGGAGGTGGCGGTGTCGGTGGCCGCCGAGATCGTCGCGCTGCGCTGGGGCGGCACGGGCGCACCGCTGTCCGCGACCGAGGGAGCGGTCCATCCGCCCGTGTCCGCGCCCTGAACGCCCCCGGTTCCCCGAGAACCGGGCCGCGAGGTGAAGGCCATGGAACTGCATCACGAGTTCGCCGTTCCCGTCCCGGTCGACGACGCCTGGCGGGCGCTCCTCGACATCGAACGGGTCGCGCCGTGTCTGCCGGGGCGACCGTCGAGGAGTGCGACGGCAAGACGGTGACCGGCTCGGTGAAGGTCGAGGTGGGCCCGGTCACCGTGACCTACCGGGGCACGGCCGTCTTCGGGGAACGGGACGGGACGGCGGCGCGGCGGTGTCCGTGCGTACCGATCCCACGGTGCCCGGACGGACGGCCCGGTTCGGTCGCGGGGTACCGGCGGACGTCGGCGAGCGGATCGTCGGCCGGTTCGCCGCCTGTCCGTCCGAACATCTGACGCAGCCGCCCGGCACGGCCGAAGAGACCGTCCCGGCTGATACGACCGGTACAGCCGGGACGGTCGATGCCTCGGGGACGGCTGAGGCTGTCACGACCGGTGCGGCGCAGACCGTCCGGCGTGCCGGGGCCCCGCCGGACGAGCCCCTCGACCTGCGGCGCACCGCCGGCCTGCCGGTCGCCAAACGGGCCGCCGCGGTGCTCGCGGGCGCGGCCGTGGTGGGCCTGCCGGTGGCGCGGATCCGCAGGCGGCGCCGGACCTGACACCGGGAGCGGCAAACAGTCACAAAAGGGGTGTGTGAACCGTGTCGGTTCGGGTAGTCGCCCTCATGACACCTCCGATCGCGGAAGGAGGTCCGTGAAGAGCGCATCTGTTCGTAGCGTCCGGGCCGCTTCCACCGACACGAAGCGGTCCGGCCCACCATGTGTTGACCTACCGGCCCTTCACGCGCCTGACCAATCGTCAAGCACCTCTCGCCGCACGCGGATCGCCCCTGTGTGCGAGGGGTGATCACGGCACGGTCTCGACAGCGTCCGGAAGGCGGGACCGGGGTGGCCGCGGGGTTACGATCGGGCAACGCGTACCAAGCCGCCCATTCGACGGCAAGCGACCCGAAGGGCCACAAATCCAGATGCCGGTCAAGGTCAGCGTCATCGTCCCCGTGTACAACCCGGGAATCTACATCGAGGACTGCATCTCCTCACTGCGACGGCAGTCCCTGCCTCCCGAAGAGTACGAGGCGATCTTCGTCGACGACGGTTCCACCGACGGGACTCCCGCACGGCTCGACCGGCTGGCCGCCGAGGACCCGCGGATGCGGGTGATCCACCAGGAGAACTCCGGCTGGTCCGGCAAGCCGCGCAACGTCGGGATCGCCGCCGCCCGCGGCGAGTTCGTGATGTTCGTCGACAACGACGACTACCTGGGCGACGAGGCCCTGGAGCGGATGTACGCGTACGGCGTGGCCAACGGCGCGGATGTCGTCGTCGGCAAGATGGCCGGGAAGAACCGCGGTGTGCCGGTGGAGTTGTTCCGCCGCAACCATCCGCGGGCCACGGTGGAGAACGCGCCGCTGATCGACAGCCTCACCCCGCACAAGATGTTCCGCCGGGCGTTCCTCGACGAGATCGGGCTGCGTTTCCCGGAGGGGCGGCGGCGGCTGGAGGACCACGTCTTCGTCACCGAGGCGTACCTGCGGGCGGCCAATGTCTCCGTGCTCAGCGACTACGTCTGCTACTACCACATCCGGCGTGACGACGCCTCCAACGCCGGTTTTCAGCGCTTCGATCCGGTGGGCTACTTCACCAACCTCCGCGAGGCGCTCGACGTGGTCGAGCGGTACACCGAGCCCGGCCCGGTGCGTGACCGGCTGTTCCGCCGGTGGCTGCGGGTGGAGATGGTGGAACGGCTGCGTGCCCGGCGGCTGCTGGGGCTGCCGGACGACTACCGCCAGGAGCTGTTCGGCGAGATCCACAAGGTGGTCGTCGAGCGGTTCGGGCCCGCTGTCGCGGCCGGGCTGCAGCCGACACAGCAGGTCGTCGCCTCGCTGACGGCGGCGGACCGGTACGACGACGTGGTGGCCTTCGCCGAGTGGGAGGCCGGCGTCGCGGCGACGGCGGCGCCGACCGGCGTGCAGTGGGAGGGCGGTTCGCTGCGTCTCGGTTTCACCGCCGAATACGTCTCCGGGGGCGCGCCGATGACGTTCCCCGCCGATGCCGTCCGTGCCCCGCTGGCCGATACGCCGGAGAACGTGGAGGAGGCGGTGGCGTGGGTCGGCGCCCAGACCGCGGCCCGCTTCACCGAGGCGACCGCCGATCTGCTGCTGCGTGAACGCTCCAGCTCCGCCCAGTACTTCCAGCCCGTGGAGTTCACCCGGGAGACGGCCCCGGTGGACGGCGGGGAGCAGGTGCGGCTGGTGCTGCGGGCGACGGCCTCGGTCGACCCGGGCGTGCTGCCGGGTGACGGGGTCTGGGACGCCGTCGTACGGGTCAGGCTCGGCGGCTGGACCAAGGAGTGCCGTCTCGGTCCGGCCCCGCGGGCCACCCGCCGGGAGCCGTACGCGGGCGTCGCCGCCGGCCGGGCGGTCCTGCCGTACTGGACCGAGCCGCACGGCAATCTCTCCCTGGACGTCGCGGTGAAGGGCAGGCGGCTCGGCCTCGGCCGGGTGCGGCGGCCGGATGTCACGGTCTCCGGGGCGCGGCTGCGTGCCCGGATTCCGCTGCACGCGGCAAACGGCACGCCGGTGCGGCTCCGGTTCTCCTCCGCGGGCCGGACCCTGTACACGCCGGGCGCGCTGACCACCGAGCCACAGCTGCCGGGGGCGCGGCTGGAGGCGACGCTGCCCTCGGAACTCCCCCGCGGTGTCTGGCGGGTGGCGCTCGGCCTGGACCCGGATGCCGCCGAACCGCTTTTCTCCGGGCTGCCGTTCGCGCTCCGCGCCGGCCGGAGCGGCGTGCTGGTGGTGCGGGTTCCGCGTCCCGGTACCGGACAGAAACTGCTGCGCAGGGCGCGGCGGGTGCTCGGCGTCGCCCGTGCGAGGGTGGCACCGCTGATCAGGGGAAGGCGGTGACCGGTGCGCGCACTGGACCTGGAGGGTGCCTGGGTACTGGAGCCCAAGGTGTTCCCGGACGACCGGGGCAGTTTTCACGAGTGGTTCCGCGGTGAGGAGTTCCGTGAGGCGACGGGCTACGACCTGTCACTGGCCCAGGCCAACTGCTCGGTGTCGCGCCGCGGGGTGCTGCGCGGGGTGCACTTCGCGGACGTGCCGCCCGGCCAGGCCAAGTACGTGACCTGTGTGCGCGGCGCGGTGCTCGACGTGGTGGTGGACCTGCGGGTGGGGTCCCCGGCGTACGGGAGCTGGGAGGCCGTCCGGCTGGACGACGACAGCCGGCACGCGGTGTTCCTCGCCGAGGGGCTGGGGCACGCCTTCATGGCGCTCACCGACGACGCGACGGTGATGTACCTGTGCTCGACGGGCTACGCTCCGGGCCGCGAGCACGGGGTGCACCCGCTCGACCCGGCCCTGGGCATCGAGTGGCCACAGGGCATCGACCCGGTGCTGTCGCCGAAGGACATGCGGGCGCCGATGCTGGCCGAGGCGGAGCGCCTCGGCCTGCTGCCGTCGTACGAGGCCTGCCGCGCACGCTGCGAGGAGCTGCGCGGCAGGGGGCTCAGCGGCTGACGCCGACCTGGTCGAGTGCGCGGCGCAGGGGCTCCCAGCCCAGGCGCCGCGGCAGGCCGCGGTTGCGGGCCTGGGCGAGCGGGCGCCAGAAGCCGGCCTCGATCAGCGCCTCGGGCGGCACCGCGCCGGCCCGCTCCAGGATCGTCTCGGGCACCTTCTGCGGATCGGGCACCTTGTACTCGGCCATGATCTCGTCGTACTTGTCGTGCAGCACGGTGTTGTCCGGGTCGGCACCGAAGATCACGAGCTGGCCGGTGGGCCGGGTGTCGACGAGAATCGTCACCAGATCGGGGCGGTAGCGCGCCAGTACCTCGGTGATCTTGTAGACGTCGCCGGTCCAGGCCGTGGTGTGGCGGTCCCGGGCCGCCTCGTCGACGCTGCGCGGCAGCATGTCGTCGAGGACGATCACGCTGGACCAGTCGGAGTGCTTCTCGACGTTCATGAAGTCGCGCAGGGCGTACTCGAACAGGTGCATGCCGTCGATGAAGGACAGGTCGAGGGTGGTGCGCCGCCAGTGTCCGACGGGGCTGCGGCCCCGGCGGAGGTTGCGCAGCGGGTGCCGGCCCCCCTTGAGGTGGGCCAGCGGGTTGTCGCGGGCGAAGAAGTCGTCGCTGGTGGCCTTGACCAGGTGGACGTCGCACTTCAGTTCCGAGACGACCTTGAAGGCGGGGTCGACCGCGATGCTGGGGACGCGTGACAGGTGCAGGCTGCGGCCGTCGTTGACGCCGATCTCCAGGTAGTTGCGGTTGGCGCTGGCCTTGTGCAGTGCGCGCAGGAATTCATGACGTTTCACGAAGGGGACTCTCCTTGCGGATATGGGGCAGTGCTTCGTGCGGGGCGACGCGCCAGTCACCCGGTGCCGGCAGGCCGATGTCCTGCCGGCGGTCGTGCGCGGGGGCGCTGTACGCGGGGCGGGGTGCGGGCCGGGGGAAGGCCGCTGGGGTGGTGGGCCGTACCCGGCCGGGGTCGGCGCGCATCAGCCGGCACCTCCCGGGCCAGGTCGGACCAGGTCGGACCAGGTCGCCTCGCCGGAGTTGGTGGCATGCAGGACGCCGTGCACGTCGTCGCCGAGGCGGGGGCCGAGGTCGGCCGTGCGAGCGGCGACGTCCGCGCTCCAGGTGGCTGCCCGTGCTGGTCGTCGACGACGTCGACGGTAGGGCGGCGGGCCTCGAGACCGGTCATGGTCCGCACGAAGCCGGTGCCGTGGACCCCGTACATCCAGGCGGTGCGCACGACGGCGCTCGCGCCGGACAGCTCCTCCGGCACGGCCCGCGCTCCGGCCGGCTTGGAGCGGCCGTAGGCGGTGCGCGGGGCGGTCGGATGGGCCTCGGGACAGCGGGTGACGCGGACGTCCAGGCCGTGGGTGCGGTGGTGGGCGAGGGCGAGCAGGCCGGAGGAGGCCTTGGAGGCGGAACACGGGGAGCTGGGTTCGATCGGGTACGCCTCGGTCGCCGAGCCCGACGCGATCGACCCGTGGACCTCGTCGGTAAAGACGTGCACGAAGGTGTCCACGCCGCGGCGCAGGGCGGCGTCGGGGAGGACCCGGGCGCCGGGCACGTGGGTGAGGACGAAGTCGGAGGCGGTGAGGATGGAGCGGTCGACCTGCGACTCCGCGGCGAAGTGGACCACCTGGTCCGCCTCTGCGGTGAGTGTGCCGACGAGGTCGGCGTCGCGGATGTCGCCGTGGACGAACTCTACTCGGGGTTGGGCGAGTTCGAGGTTGTCGAGGGTACCGGCGTAGGTGAGCGCGTCCAGCACGGTGGTCCTCGGCGCGCCGGCCGCGAGCAGCCTGCGGACGTGGCGGGAGCCGATGAAGCCGGCGGCTCCGGTGACGAGGAGGTTCATGAGTGGATCTGCACCTTGCTGTGGTCTCCGAGGACGAATCGGTGGGCGCTGGGGACGCTGGGGGCCGGGGTCACCTCGACATGGCGGCCGATCAGTGAGGACTCGATGCGGCGGACGCCGTCGATCGAGGAGTCCCGCAGCACGATGGAGAATTCGAGTTCGCTGTCGGTGATCCGGCAGTTCTCCGCGACGGAGGTGAAGGGTCCGACGTAGGAGTCGCTGACGACGGTGCCGGAGGCGATGACGGCGGGGCCGACGACGCGCGATTTGGTGATCCGGGCCCCTTCCTCCACGACCACCCGGCCGATGGTCTCGGAGGCGTCGTCCACTTCGCCGTCGATCCGGCGCTCGATGCCTTCGAGGACGGACCGGTTGACCTCCAGCATGTCCACGATGTTGCCCGTGTCCTTCCAGTAGCCGTGGATGACCGTGCAGCGCACGTCGGCGCGGGAGTCGATCAGGTGCTGGATGGCGTGGGTGATCTCGAGTTCGCCGCGCCAGGAGGGCTTGACGGCGCGCACCGCGTCGTGGATGGCGGGGGTGAACAGGTAGACGCCGACGAGGGCGAGGTCGCTCTTGGGACGCTCGGGTTTCTCCTCGAGGCCGATCACCTGTCCGCCCGCGTCGAGTTCGGCGACGCCGAAGGAGCGGGGGTCGGCGACGTGGGTGAGCAGGATCTGGGCGTCGGGCCGGTGCCGGCGGAACTCGTCGACGAGTCCGGTGATGCCGCCGACGATGAAGTTGTCGCCGAGGTACATCACGAAGTCGTCGTCGCCGAGCCAGTCGCGGGCGATCAGCACGGCGTGTGCCAGCCCGAGGGGCCGTTCCTGGGGGATGTAGGTGATGCGCAGGCCGAACTTCGATCCGTCGCCCACCGCGTTCTCGATCTCCTCGGCCGTGTCGCCGACGATCATTCCGACGTCGGTGATGCCGGCGTCCGCGATCGATTCCAGCCCGTAGAAGAGCACGGGCTTGTTGGCCACGGGGACCAACTGTTTCGCCGAGGTGTGGGTGATCGGCCTCAGCCGGGTGCCGGCGCCGCCTGACAGCACGAGAGCCTTCATCTGCCTCACCATAGTGGTGCGCGGCGCACGGAACATCACTTGCTTTAACGGTTCATTACGAAATCCCCGACGAGATCCGTCCAGTCGCCGCGCTTCCGGCCGACGGCCGCTGACTCGCGCCGGGCGGGGACGTCGGACCCGCCTGCCGGGCACGTCGGCCCGTTCCGGCCCGGTGCGTCAACGTCCGTACGCGGGCTGGAGGTTCCCGCGGTGTGGTCCGGGCAGGTCGGGTGCGGAGGCGGTCCGGGCCGGTGACGGCCGAGGCGGGACCGGGTCGCGGCCCTGGCGGCCTGTCCCCCGAAGGGATGACACCGGCCGGTGCCGGGAGTGTTGCCGACGGCCGGGACGGCGCCCGCTCACCGGTGCGCGCCGAGTTCCGCCCACACCTGTTTGCCGCCGCTGACCGGCAGGGTCCCCCAGGCCGCCGACAGGGCCTCGACGAGCAGGATGCCGCGGCCGCCGGTGGCCTCCCAGCCGATGCTGTTCGGCTTGGCGGGACTGCGGGGCGAGGCGTCGGCGACCGCGAGGCGCAGCCGGTCGCCGACGAGGGTGAGGTCGAGGCGGACCTGCCCCTCGGTGTGCACGAGCGCGTTGGTGACCAGTTCGGAGACGACGAGCAGGGCGGTGTCGAGGTCCTCGGCCACGCCCCAGGAGCGCAGGGTGCGCCGGGTGAAGCGGCGGGCGTGACCGACGGCCTGCGGCACCCGCCACACCGTCCAGGTCTCCCGCAGCGGGCGCAGGGTCATGCCCTCGTAGCGCATCAGCAGCAGGGCGACGTCGTCGCTGCGCGGGGCCCTGCCGAGCAGGCCGTCGGCGACCAGTCCCAGGTCGGCCGGGTCGGCGGCCGCCAGCCGGCGGGCGAGGTGGTCCATGCCCTCGTCGATGTCGGCCTCGACGGTCTCGACCAGGCCGTCCGTGGTGAGGGCGATCACCGTGCCGGGCCGCAGCCTCAGCGGGCTCATGGGGAAGTCGGCCTGCGCCATGACGCCGAGCGGCGGACCGCCCTCCGCCTCCGCGATCTCGGTACTGCCGTCCGGATGGCGCAGCACCGGCGGCAGATGCCCGGCGCGTACGCACCAGGCGGAGCCCTGTTCCAGGTCGACCTCGACGTAGCAGCAGGTCGCGAAGAGGTCGCTCTCCATGTCCGCGAGCAGCCGGTTGGCGTGCGACACGACCACGTCGGGCGTGTGCCCCTCGACGGCGTAGGCGCGCAGCGCGGTGCGCATCTGCCCCATGAGGGTGGCGGCGCCGGCGCTGTGGCCCTGGACGTCGCCGATGACCAGGGCGACGTGGTTGTCGGGCAGTGGTATCACGTCGTACCAGTCGCCGCCGAGCTCGAGGCCGGCGGTGCTGGGCAGGTAGCGGGCGACGGCGACCGCGCCGGGCAGGTGGGGCAGGCGGCGCGGCAGCAGCTGGCGCTGGAGCATGCCGACCAGTTCGTGCTCGGCGTCGAAGGCGCGCGCCCGCATGAGGGCCTGTCCGGCGAGACCGGCGGCGGCGGTGAGCAGGGCGCGCTCGTCGGCGCCGAAGTCGTGCGGGGTGTCCCAGCCGATGAGGCAGGCACCGGCCGTCCGGTTGCCCGCGGACAGCGGCAGCATGGCGAGGCCGCCCGGTCCGACCTCGGCGAGGGAGGTCTCCAGTGCGCTGCCCGCGGGCCAGAACCGGACCCGGCCCTCGCGCAGGACGGCGGCGAGCGTGGGCATGGTGCGCACGGGCGCCTCGGGCCACTCGGTACGCCACTCGGCGCGCCACAGGTCCGGCCAGGCGTCCGGTTGTGGCGGGTCGAGGACGGTGACGACGAGCCGGTCGCTCTCCAGTTCGGCGATCGCGATCCGGTCGGCTCCGAGCGGCCCGCGCAGGGCCGCGACCACGGCCTTGCCGACATCGCGGACGGTGACCGCGGTGGTGAGTGCGGTGGCCAGGCGCTGCACCCGGGCCACGTCGGTGACGTCGGCGCGCAGGGTGGAGGCGTCGGCGACGGAACCCACCAGGCGGGCCGGGCGCCCCTCCCCGCCCGGCAGCAGCCGGCCGCGCAGTCTGAGCCACCTCGGCGGGCCGGCGGGCTGCACGACCCGGAACTCCAGTTCGCGCTCGCCGGTGGTCATGTGGTCGGACTCGACGACCGACATCACAGAGGGCAGGTCCTCCGGCACGGTCAGGCCCACGAGGGTCTCGACGCGTCCGTCGAAGTCGTCCGGGCCGAGGCCGAAAAGGTCCAGGATGTCGTCGCCCACCCGGACCCGTCCGGTGTCCATGGCGAGGACGAAGGCATCCGGTGCGGGGTCTGCACCACCGTCGGCCGCGGGCTGCCGCCCGGGAAGGGCGACCGCTTCGGCGACGAGTCCGAGGCAGACGCGGTCGTCGGTGTCGAAGCCGCCGGGGCGCTCGCTGACGGCGAGCAGGCAGCCGCCGAAGCCGTGGCGCACGGGCAGCGCGGCGAGGAAGAAGTCGCGGGCCGGGACGCGCCGTGCCTGGGCCTGGGCGGCGAGCTCCTCGGGGCCGAGCCACACCGGCCGCCCGCCGCGTACCGCGTCGGCGGCCGGGGAGTGCCCGGCGACGGAATAGCTGTCCCGCACTCCGCACAGGGTCCGCGGGATCCCGGCCGACTCCACCAGACGCAGCTGCTCGCCGTCCCCGCTGGGCGTGTACACCGCGACGAGGGCGGCGCCGGCGAAGACCAGTGCCTGCTCCAGGACCCGGCGCACCCGGTCCGGCGACTTCGGCTCGGTGGCGATCGTCGTGAGGGCACCTTCCGCGCGCAGCGTTCTCGTGCTGCGTCCCGCAGCGCCCTCACCGACCACGTTGGCCATTACAGCGCTTATACGACACCTGCGCAGCCCCTGCGGCACTCCGGCGCTCTCCGGCGGGGGCCGGGACAGGGGGACCGGAACATGGCAGGGGCACGGCACCCGTGAACGGGACAGGGGCGGACAGCACACGACAGGGCGGAACACGGGCTCCGCAGGACCGGACGGGCACGCCGTCGGGGAACGGCGCGGAGACGGACAGCCGGCGGCCCGGGCACGGGACGTGCGAGGGGGCGGACAGGCTGGACGACACGTGCCGCTTCTGCTGCGGGCACGGCCCGCGGGCTGAGCCGGCCTCGGCCCCCGGGCGGGCTGGACGCGTGCGGGCCCCCGCTGCCGGCGTGCCGGCGCCCCCGGTCCGCCACGGTGTGTCGTGGCGGACCGGGGGCTCAGTGACGGTCAGTGGGTCTCGGTCAGTGGGTCTCGGTCAGGCCGTCGTCGGCCGCGCCGTCCTCTGCGCCCTGATCGGCACCGTCGTTCCGGCCCGCTTCCTCGCCGGCGACCTCGCCGGCCTGGCCGCCCGCACCGGCGTCCTCGCCGCCGACGTCGCCGGCCTCTTCTCCGCCCGCCCGGTCACCGGCCCCGGCGCCCGCGCCGCCGTCGCCGTCACCGTCGCCGAGGGTCGCGCCGACCGCCGCCAGGGCGGTGGTGACCGGCTGGAAGAAGGTCTCGCCGCCGACCGTGCAGTCGCCGCTGCCGCCCGAGGTGAGGCCGATCGCGAGGCCGTCCTGGGTGAACATCGAGCCGCCGCTGTCGCCGGGTTCCGCGCAGACGTCGGTCTGGATGAGACCGGTGACCGTGCCCTCGGGGTAGTTCACCGTGGCGTCGAGTCCGAGGACCTGGCCGTCGGCGAGCCCGGTGGTGCTGCCCATCCGGAACACCTCCTGGCCGACGGTGGCCTCCGCGGCCTCGGTGATCTGGACCGTCTGGCCGCCCACGTCGACGTCGCTCGGCGCGTCGGTGGCCGGGTCGTCGTACCGGACGAGTGCGAAGTCGCCCTCACCGGGGAAGACCGCCTGGTCGACGGTGGCGACCGGCCGGCCGTTCTGCGCGTCCGACCACTGATCGGCCGCGACCGCGCAGTGACCGGCGGTCAGGAAGGCGGGCGCGCCGTCGTCCGCGGTGACGTTGAAGCCGAGCGAGCAGCGTGCCCCGCCGGAGAAGATGGCGTCGCCGCCCGAGGCGAAGGTCTTGAACGTGCCCGCGGACTTCCTGATGGTCGCCATGCCGGAGCCGAGGCCCTGCACGGTGGACTCCAGTCTGTCCCAGTTGTCGCCGGTCACCGTGGAGTCGGCGGTGACCAGGATCCTGTTGGTGCGCGGGTCGACGGCCCACGAGGTGCCGGGGATGGTGGCCTCGGTCTTCAGCGTCCGCTCGCCCGCGGCCAGTTCGGTCATGCTGTTGTCGACCTCGCGGACCGTCGCGCCCGCCTCCTTCGCCTGCACGATCACGTTGTCGTCGTCGCCGGGTACGACGTTGACGACGAGCTGCCGCTTGTCCCCGTCGTAGTAGGAGCCGGCGAACGCGTCGCCGAGGAGCCCGGCGAGCTGTGAGGCGAGGTCCGAGGCATCCGTCGCCTTGAGGGTCCTCGGCGCGGCCGCCGCGTCGTTCGACGCACCGTCCTGCGACGCGTTGGCGCTGGGGAGCAGGATCGCTGCGGCGCCGAGGGCCACCACACCGCCCACCGCTATCGCGGCCTTGCGCTTCGGAATTCGCTTGTGACTCAAACTTCTCGACCTCCTGGGGGGACCGGAGTCGTGCCGCCGTTCGGCGGCTGTCGGGGCGCCTGGATGGCTGTTGGTACGCACGGGCCCGACGGGGCGTTCAAATCCGTTTGCGGTCAGTGGGTCTGCGACACGGAATCGGTCGGCCGGCGTGCCCGCCCGGTGCCCGGACACCTCCGCCCGGAGGGACGTACAGCGAGCGGGTGCGCACACTCCGTCACCCTCATGGTCCGGAATCCCGGCTTCGGTGAATCTGCACATCGAATGCCCAACCCGGTCACCGCGACCGGAAGTCGTCCACAGGCCGACCGTCCCCCTCGTGCCCTTTGGGGCCGATGTGTCGGATTCCCTCTCGAGGTGCGCAAGCGGTGGGAGGGGGCGATGCGGTGACCCCTGTGAAGAAGCCGCCACCGGGCCGTCGCCTTCTCTGCACGCTTGGGCGCGACACGGCCGCGAGTTGCCTGGTGAGAGGTTTGTTCAAGTGGAGGGCCGGACCCGGGGCGTGCTTTGATCCATCGCACCGCAGGGCCTTTTCGGACACCTGGTGACGGGGGTCCGGGGCCCACGGCCGCGGCCTTCGCCCTGTCCCCGGAAGGCCGCTCCCCCTTGTGACATATCCATACGAAGGGAAGTTCCACCATGAACTCCACCCCCCAGGTCGAGACCGTCGAGATCTCCGACGCCGAGCTCGACAACGTCTCCGGCGGTCTGTCCGTGAACGCCGTGAACACCCTCACGGGCGCGGTGGACGGCATCGCCCCGGTCTCCGGCCTGGTCGACACGGCCGTGGGCACCGTCGAGGGTGTGACCGGCCTGAACACCGCTCCGGTCACGAACCTGGTCGCCGGTCTCTGATCGCGCCGTTGTGCCGCTGAGCCCTGGAGCCGTCCCCCGGCTCCGGGGCTCAGCGTTGCTTCCGTAACGCCCCGCCGTCCTCGGCGGCCCGTCCCGGTCCGCCCGAGTCCGTCTCGTCCTTCGCGGAGTCCACGCAGGTGAGGGAAGAACCGTGCAGTTCCGCCAACAGGCCCTCGCCAAGCTCCAGTCACCCGAGGAGCTCGACCTCCCGGTGCGCTTCGCCCGCCCGCAGGGCTGGCTGGTACTCGCCGTGACCGTGGTCGCCATGGCCGCCGCCTCGGTGTGGGCGGTGACCGGATCGGTGACCTCCACCGTGACCGCGCCCGCCGTCCTGACGCACGGGCAGGGCAGTTACGTACTGCAGAGCCCGGTCGCCGGCCAGGTCACCGCCGTCCTCGCGAAGCAGGGCGAGCGGCTGCCCGCGGACTCCCCCGTCCTCGAGGTCCGTACCGGGCGGGGCGACACGGTCGTCCGTACCCTCGACGCGGGCCGGGTCACCACGCTCGCCGCCGACGTCGGGCAGATCATCCGGACGGGCGCGGACGTCGCCGCCGTGGAGAAGGTCTCCGGCTCCGAGGACCCGCTGTACGCGACGGTGTACGTCCCCGCCGAGAGCGCCGCGGGCATTCCCGCGCGCGCGGCCGTCGATCTCACCGTGCAGTCGGTGCCGAGCCAGGAGTACGGCGTGCTGCGCGGCAGGGTGAAGTCGGTGGACCGCTCCGGGCAGTCCGCCCGGCAGATCGCCGCCTTCCTCGGGGACAGCCAGTTGGGCGAGCAGTTCACGAAGGAGGGCAGGCCGGTGGCCGTCACGGTCGCGCTGGAGAAGTCGTCCGCCACCAGGAGCGGTTACGCGTGGTCCTCGGCGGCCGGTCCGCCGTTCCCCCTGACCTCGATGACCCTGGCCTCGGGCTCCGTCCGGCTGTCCGACGAACGCCCCGTCGACTGGCTGCTGCCATGACGACGACCACCCGGGAGACCCGCGACCGCCGGGCCGTCCCCGCCCGGCGCAAGGTGCCCAAGGCGCGTGCACGGACCGTCCGTACGCCCACGGTGCTCCAGATGGAGGCCGTGGAGTGCGGGGCCGCGTCGCTGGCGATGGTGCTCGGCCACTATGGCCGCCATGTCCCGCTGGAGGAGCTGCGGATCGCCTGCGGAGTCTCCCGGGACGGCTCACGCGCCGGCAACCTGCTGAAGGCGGCCCGTGGTTACGGGCTGACCGCCAAGGGCATGCAGATGGATCTGGCCGCGCTCGCCGAGGTGGCGGCGCCGGCCGTCCTGTTCTGGGAGTTCAACCACTACGTCGTCTACGACGGCATGGGCCGCCGGTTCGGCCGGCGCGGGGTGTTCGTCAACGACCCCGGCAAGGGCCGGCGCTTCGTGCCGCTGGAGGAGTTCGACGGCAGTTTCACCGGTGTCGTCCTGGTCATGGAACCCGGGCCGGACTTCACCCGGGGCGGCCGCAGGCCGGGCGTCCTGGGCGCGATGCCGGCCCGGCTGCGCGGCACGGCGGGGACGATGCCCGCGGTGGTGCTGTCGAGCCTGCTGCTGGTGGCGGTCGGCGCGGCGGTTCCCGGGCT
The DNA here is from genome assembly GCF_042717095.1 of Streptomyces sp. NPDC058632. Classification (NCBI taxonomy): domain Bacteria; kingdom Bacillati; phylum Actinomycetota; class Actinomycetes; order Kitasatosporales; family Streptomycetaceae; genus Streptomyces; species Streptomyces sp. NPDC058632. The sequence continues at coordinate 53,931 of NZ_JBHXQZ010000033.1, forward strand.
CAGCCGCACCTTCATCGACGAGTTCCTGATCGGCGGACAGACGTCGATGCTGGGTGTGCTGTTCACGTCGATGGGTGCCTGCGTCCTGCTCACCCTGGTGCTGACCTGGCTCCAGCAGGCCAATCTGCTGCGCGGCCGGATCATCTCCTCCACGCTGTCCAGCGCCCGCTTCCTGGGGCACCTCATGCGGCTGCCGGTGACGTTCTTCGGCCAGCGCAGTCCGGCGGACCTGGTGCAGCGGCTGCAGTCCAACGACGCCGTGGCCGAGACGCTGTCCCGCGACCTCTCGGCGGCCGGCGTGGACGTCGTGGTGGTCGTGCTGTACGCGGCGCTGCTGTACACGTACGACCCGCAGCTGACCTTCGTCGGGGTCGGGGTGGCGCTGCTGAACATCCTGGCGATGCGGATCGTCATCCGGCTGCGCGCGACCCGTACGGCGAAACTGCGCGCGGACACCGCGCGGCTCACCAACACGGCGTACACCGGTCTGCAGTTGATCGAGACGATGAAGGCGACCGGCGGTGAGGACGGCTACTTCCGCAAGTGGGCCGGGCAGCACGCCACCACGCTGGAGGAACAGCAGCGGCTCGGTGTGCCGACCGCCTGGCTCGGCGTGGTCGCGCCGACGCTCGCCACCCTGAACAGCGCGCTGATCCTGTGGATCGGCGGCATGCGGGCGGTCGAGGGGCACATCACGGTCGGTCTGCTGGTCGCCTTCCAGGCGCTGGTCGTCCGGTTCACGGCGCCGCTGACCCGGCTGAACGGGGTCGCGGGCCGTATCCAGGACTTCGCGGCCGACGTGGCCCGGCTGAAGGACGTGGAGAACTTCCGGGCCGACCCGCTCCACGACCGTCCCGGAGCCGGTGGCTCGACGCGCCGGCTGCACGGGCATGTGGAGCTGCAGAACATCACCTTCGGCTACAACCCGCTGGACAAGCCGCTGCTGACCGGTTTCGACCTGACGGTCGGCCCCGGCCGGCAGGTGGCGCTGGTCGGCGGCTCCGGCAGCGGCAAGTCGACGGTGTCGCGCCTGATCTCGGGGCTGTACGCGCCCTGGGAGGGGGTGATCCGGATCGACGACCGGCGGATCGAGGACATTGCGCGCGGGGCGCTGGCCGCCTCCGTGTCCTTCGTCGACCAGGACGTGTTCCTCTTCGAGGGCACCGTCCGCGACAACGTGGCGCTGTGGGACCCGTCGATCCCGGACGAGGCGGTGGTGGAGGCGCTCAGGGACGCGGCCCTGTACGACGTGATCGCCCGTCGTCCGGGCGGCATACGGAGCCGGGTCGAGCAGGACGGCCGGAACTTCTCCGGCGGGCAGCGCCAGCGGCTGGAGATCGCGCGGGCGCTGGTGCGGCGGCCGAGCATCCTGGTCCTGGACGAGGTGACCAGTGCCCTCGACGCCGAGACCGAGCTGGTGGTGATGGACAACCTGCGCCGCCGCGGCTGTGCCTGTGTGGTGATCGCGCACCGGCTGAGCACGGTCCGGGACAGCGACGAGATCGTCGTCCTCGACCACGGCACGGTCGTGGAACGCGGGCGGCACGAGGAGCTGGTGGCACGCGGTGGCGCGTACGCCGCGCTGGTCGGGGAGCGCTGAGATGACGACGACCGTGCGGGAGGGACACGGGGACGACCTCGTGCTGGGGGCGCTCGGGTCGCTGGGCACGCGGGTGGACTGCGCCGGGTTCGGCCGGCTGGACCTGGCGGGGCCGCAGACACTGTGGCTGATCGTGTCGGGCGCGGTGGACCTGTTCGCGGTCGACGCCGAGGAGCAGGGCCACTGGCACCATCTGGGCCGGCTGGAGGCGGGCTCGCTGCTGCTCGGCCCGGGTGCGGGGCCGCGGCACACGCTCGTGGCCCGGCCGCTGCGGGACTGCGTGGTGCACCGGATCGGCCTGCGCGGGCTGTACCAGGGCGCGGGCACCCAGACCTGGTCGTACGACGAGTACGGGACCCCGCAGTACGTCCCGCCGACGACGAGCCCGCTCGAGTACGCCCTCGCCCTCGGTGTCGGCCGGAGTCTGTCGGTACTGTTCCAGGCGCCGATGGCCGCCGAGCGGGCCGCCGCGCCCAGCGACGACGACGTGTTCTGGATGCAGGTGCCGCCGGGCAGTGTGCAGTACGGCTCGCTGTACGGAGCCGAGGCGGCGGCCGACCTGCTGATGGACTCCGCGGTGTGGCAGAGCCTGGTCGAGCAGCAGTACCGGCTGATGACCACGCTGGACCGCTGGATCGAGCAGCTGGACCACACCCACGAGACGCGGACCGCGGAGGGCATCAGGGCCGGTGAGGCGGTCCGCGCCCAGGCCGACCGGACGCTGCTCGCGTCGATCGGCAAACGGTCGTCGAAGTCGGCGACCGCGGCCGACACGGACGCCACCTACGCGGCCTGCAGGCTGGTCGCCCGGACGGCCGGGATCCCGCTCGCCGAGCCGGCCCGGTCGGGCACCGGCGGCGACCGTCTCGATCCGGTCGAGCGGATCGCCCTCGCGTCCCGCCTGCGCACCCGTGCCGTACGGCTGGACGGTCACTGGTGGCGGGACGACGCCGGGCCGCTGGTGGGGCACCGGGCGCTGTCCGGGGCGCCGGTCGCGCTGCTGTGGCGGCGCGGCGGCTACGTCGCGGTGCATCCCGCGACGGGGCGCGAGACACCGGTGGAGAAGGCCAACGCCGCCGAGTTCGAACCGCACGCGGTGATGTTCTACCGCCCGCTGCCCGAGCGGCGGCTCGGTCCGCTGCGGCTGATGCGGTTCTGCATGGCGGGCACCCGGGGCGATCTGACCGGACTGCTGCTCAGCGGTCTGGTGACCGTGGCGCTCGGGGCTCTTGTACCGATCGCGACCGGGAAGGTGCTCGGTGAGTTCGTGCCGAGGGCGCAGACCGGGCTGATCGTGCAGGTGTGTCTCGCGGTGATGCTCAGCGGTGTGGTGGCCGCCGCCTTCATGCTGCTGCAGAACCTCACCCTGCTGCGGCTGGAGGGCCGGGTGGAGGCCACGCTCCAGCCGGCCGTGTGGGACAGGCTGCTGCGGCTGCCGACGTCGTTCTTCACCGGGCGTTCGACGGGCGAGCTGGCGAGCGCGGCCATGGGCATCAGCGCGATCCGCCGGCTGCTGGCCGGTGTCGGGCCGACGGTCGCCCAGTCCGTCACGGTCGGCGCGATGAACCTGGGGCTGCTGCTGTGGTTCAGCGTGCCGATGGCGCTGGCGGCGATCGGGATGCTGCTCACGGTGGCCGCCGTGTTCACGGGGCTCGGGCTGTGGCAGGTGCGGTGGCAGCGGCGCCTGGTGGTGCTCACCAACAAGCTGAACAACCAGGCCTTCCAGACGCTGCGCGGCCTGCCGAAGCTGCGGGTGGCGGCGGCGGAGAACTACGCGTACGGGGCCTGGGCGTCCGAGTTCGCCCGCAGTCGGGAACTCCAGCAGAAGGCCGGCCGGATCAAGAACCTGACGGCGGTGCTGGGCGCGGTCTATCTGCCGGTGTGCACGCTGGCGATGTTCATGCTGCTGGCGGGTCCGGCGCGCGGTTCGATGACGGCGGCCGAGTTCCTCACCTTCAACACGTCGGTGACGATGGTGCTGACCTCGGTCACCCAGCTGACCGGCGCGTTCGTTTCCGGGGTGGCGGCGCTGCCGTTGTTCGAGCAGATCCGGCCGGTGCTGGACGCGACGCCCGAGGTGCGGGCGGCCAGTACCCGGCCGGGCCCGCTGAGCGGGGCGATCGAGGCGCGGCGGGTGTCCTTCCGGTACTCGGACGACGGTCCGCTGGTCCTCGACGACGTCTCCTTCGAGGTCCGGCCGGGCGAGTTCGTGGCGGTCGTCGGCCCCAGCGGCTGCGGCAAGTCCACGCTGCTGCGGCTGCTCATCGGCTTCGACCGGCCGCTGTCGGGGAGTGTGCTGTACGACGGTCAGGACCTGGCCGCGCTCGACCAGTCGGCGGTACGCCGCCAGTGCGGTGTGGTGCTCCAGCACGCCCAGCCGTTCACCGGCTCCCTCCTGGACGTCATCTGCGGCACCGAGCCGTACACGCCCGAGGAGGCGATGGCGGCGGCCGAGATGGCGGGGCTCGCCGAGGACATCCGGCGGATGCCGATGGGGCTGCACACCATCGTCTCGGGCAGCGGGGCGGTCTCCGGCGGCCAGCGGCAGCGGCTGATGATCGCCCAGGCGCTGATCCGCCGGCCGCGCATCCTCTTCTTCGACGAGGCGACCAGTGCCCTGGACAACGAGACGCAGCGCACGGTGATCGAGAGCACCAGGGCGCTCCGGGCGACCCGGGTCGTCATCGCCCACCGGCTGTCCACCGTGATGGACGCGGACCGGGTGGTGGTGATGGAGGACGGCAAGGTGGTGCAGCAGGGTCCGCCGGACCGGCTGCTCGCCGATCCGGGCGGCCGGCTGCACGAGCTGGTGCGGCGTCAGCTGGCGTGACGCGGGCGGGACACCGGGCCGCGGGCCGCGGGCCCCGGACACCTCCGGACGTCCGCCCCCGGACACGCCGGAGGCCGGCGGGCGGCCCCACTCCGCCCACCGGCCTCCCTCTACGGGGCCGCACGTTCCGCGAGGAGGTCGGCACTCCCCAGTACCCGACCGCCACGCGGTCACGGGAACCGTGCGGTCCCGGTCTCAGAACGTGAGGACGCCCGAACCGTGGGCGTTCATCACGCACTCGTTGGCGAAGGTGCGCTCGTACGAGAGCCGCTGCCCCTGCCACACCCCGTCGACGGTGACGACGACCGGGTCGTACTGCTGGGTGCAGAACACGCCCTCTCTCGGCGTGAGGGCGTGCAGATCGCCCTCCACCTCGGCCAGTTCCCCGCACGCCGCGGCCGCGGCCGGGTGGGTGCCGGAGGGGCCGGGGGCGCAGGTCAGGGTGACCGCGCGCTCCGGTGTGACGGCCATGGCGCTCTCCCCGTGACCCATGGTGAGTACCAGGGCCGACGGGGCGTAGAGCGCGGACGGTGCGCCGCCCGGCGCGGCCGACGCGGCCCCGGACAGAGGTGCGCAGACGGCTGCGGCGGTCAGGCCGATGGTGGTGGCCCAGCGCGCGGTGTTCCGCATTGTGTGCATCCTTCCGCTCGTTTCGACGAGTCGCCGGCCCGTGCTCGGTGGTGCCGGACCGGCGATCGGGAGTCTGCCGAGTCCGCCGCGGAAACACACGTCGACCGGGCCGCTTTCGGTAACATTGCGTATTGAATCAGTGGCGTGAAGTCACGGAACGCACAAGCGTGAACCCGGTAACCGCACGGGCAGCGCTTGTGCGAAGTGGCCAGATGGCCGAATTCCCACCGCTTCGCAATAGGCCTGAAACATTCCGTTTCCGTTCCCGACAGACCGTTCCGCGACGCCTTCTGTTCATGGTTCAGTCGGCTCGACGAGGAGAGGCGGAGACGTCGTATGGCCAAGCACTGGGCGGACTTCCAGTACGAGATCTACCTGAACGGGATGACGGGTGCCGTGCCCCGGCTGCCCACGGACCTGACCCGGCTGGAGGAGCTGACCGAGCGGCGGCTCGGGCCGGGGCCGGTCGGTTATGTGGCGGGCAGCGCGGGCGACGGCAGTACCGCGCGCGCCAACCGGGCGGCTCTCGCGCGCCACCGGATCGTGCCGCGCATGCTGCGGGACGTGCACGAGCGCGATCTGTCGGTGGAGGTGCTCGGCCGCGCGCTGCCGGCGCCGGTGGCGCTGGCGCCGGTCGGAGTGCTGTCGCTGATGCACCCGGACGCCGAGCCGGCCGCCGCGCGGGCCGCCGCCGCGCAGGGTGTGCCGTTCGTGCTGTCCTCCGCGTCCAGCACGCCGATGGAGCAGGTCGCGGAGGCGATGGGCGACGCGGAGCGCTGGTTCCAGTTGTACTGGCCGAAGGACCCCGAGATCGCCCGGAGTTTCCTCGACCGGGCGAAGGCCGCCGGGTTCACGGCTTTGGTGGTCACCCTGGACACTCCCCTGCTGTCCTGGCGTCCGCGCGACCTGGACCAGGCTTTTCTGCCGTTCCTGCACGGGGTGGGCACCGCCAACTACTTCTCGGACCCCGCGTTCCGGGCAGGCCTGGCCAAGCCCGTGCACGAGGACCCGAACGCGGCGGTGATGCATTTCGTCGGCATGTTCTCCGACCCCGCCAAGACCTGGCCGGACCTCGCGTTCCTGCGGGAGAACTGGGACGGCCCGATCGTCCTCAAGGGTGTGCTGCACCCGGACGACGCCCGGCTCGCGGCCGATGCCGGGATGGACGGGGTGGTGGTGTCCAACCACGGCGGCCGTCAGGTGGCCGGGTCCGTCGCGGCGGCGGACGCGCTGCCCGGGGTGGTGGCCGCGGTCGGCGACCGGCTGACCGTGCTGTTCGACAGCGGTGTCCGCACCGGTGACGACGTCTTCAAGGCCCTTGCCCTCGGCGCGCGGGCGGTGCTCCTGGGACGGCCGTACGTCTACGGGCTCGGCCTCGACGGGCAGGCCGGGGTGGAGCATGTGATCCGCTGTCTGCTCGCGGAGCTGGACCTCACCCTCGCCCTGTCCGGACATGCCACCCCGGCCACGGTCGGGCCCCGCGACCTCGTGGAGGGCACCGGCTGATCCGCCCGGGACGGCGGGTGCCGGGCCGGGGCGCCGGGCTCCCGGGCCCGCTCCCCCGCCCCGGCCGCGCGCTTCACGTCACCGGCCCGGCCGGTTCCATGTGCCGTACCGCCGGGGTACGGGTCCGGCTGATCGACAGGGTGCCCTCGGCCGAGGACACCGGCTCGGTCAGCCAGCGCTGGTTCTCGGTCCGGTCCCGCACCCTGACGACGATGTCGGCGTTCGCATCGGGGGCGGCCGGCACGAGCGCCAGCTGTTCGTCCCAGCGGGGCAGCAACTCGCCCTGCCCGGTGAGGTCGTAGCGCACGTCGTCGGCCCGGCTCTCGCCGGCGTCGGCGCAGGTGGCGAGGACGACGACCCCGGCGTCCTTGTGCGCGTCCAGGCACAGGCCCGGGTCGGCCACGCTGCGCAGCAGTCCGTCCTCCTCGTAGGTCCACTGCTGGCTCAGCCTCGAGGAGCACCCCGCGAGCCGGGTGCCGGCGCCGTCCTGGGGCTCGCCCCGGGTGTCGAGGCACAGCCCGGAGGCGATGTTGCGCAGGAGGGCCGGTTCCGGCCCTGTGGGCAGTCCGGCCACGCCCGGCGGGGACTCGGTCGGTACGACCCCCCGGCCGTCGGCCGCGCTGGTGGCGCCGGTCGGGTCGGTGCCGCTGCCGTCGGACGGGGAGCCCCCGGCGATGAGCACGCTCACCAGCACGCCGGCCGAGACGGCTCCGAGGCCGGTGAGCAGGGTCCTGGTGGAGCGCACGGCGTCCGGACGTCCGAAACCGGTGAGGCGCGTGGGGGCGGGGATCCTGGACAGCAGGCGGCGCCGACTGCCACCGGACCGTCCGCCGCCGGAGCGGTGTCCGCGGCGGGCCGCACGGCCGCCGCGCGGGCCCGGTGCCGCCCGGCCGGGACGCGAGTCGAGGTAGCGTCGGGCGCCCCAGCCGAGAACGGCCTCGGCGATGAGCGTGCCGAGGTCCCCCTCGAAATGGCTCAGTTGCTCGGCCGCGTTCCGGCAGTAGCGGCATTCCGCCAGATGCTGCTGGACGTCGGGAAGCAGTGTTCCGCCACGGCGGATGGGGACGTCGAGGAGCCGGTTGTAGAACCGGCAGTCCTTCGTCGGCGCGAGTTCCTGATGGGCGTGGACACAGCCCTGACGGAAGGTGTCACGCGCCTGCTGGAGCGTGCCCGAGGCGATGTCGGCATCGATGCCGAGGAGACCGGCCGGGACGGACACGGGTTCGGCCTCGACCTCGACATGCCAGAGCACACAGCGGGCGAGGGCGGGCAGGGACCGGAACGAGCGGTGGGCCAGTGTGCGGTTCTCCGGCGTCATCGTCTTGGCCGCGCGCATGCCGCGCCCGCCGGCCGGCTTGAGCAGTTCCGGCAGGGCACCGGCGGTCCGGTCGTCCGAGGCCCATTCCCGGACCGTGTCCCGCACGGCCACCAGCAGCACCGGCCGCAGGGCCACGGCCGGTTCGCCGAGGGCGACCCGGTTCAGGACGCGGTGCTGCGCCGCCGCGGTGACCATGGCGGCGGCCGGTCCCGACGAGGCGAGGCAGACGGTCGCGTAGTCGTGCATCGCCGGCCAGTGACGCGAGGTCAGCATCGCGACGGAGTGGGCGGCCTCGCCCTCCGGGCGGCCTCGCAACCGTGCGGCGAGGGACTCGTCGGACTCCCCCGGATCCCCTCCGGGAGGGGGATACGGAGACCGGGGGGAATGAGGGGTGGGCACTGAGGTGGTTCCTTCCCACGCGCAGGTGACACAGAAGTTCTGACGCCGAAAAGGGAGGTCCCACGTGGTCCGTGCCTCTTTGGCGGCGTTGCGCGGGAGGGGACCAATTCACCGATGGTGAAAGCGGACCCGGTTCATCAACGCGCGTGCGACCCCGGATTTTACCCCCTCACGGGTGGCTCACTCTCGCACAACCGGCACACGACCAACAAGGCGCCGGGGAAACCTCCGCTCGTTGACAGGAAGTCAAAAGGAAAAACATGGCCGGAGTCGTCGACATCGGCTTTTCACCTGCGTTTTTCCGTGGTTCATCCGGTTCTCGTATTCCTGCGGTGGTGTCAGATCTGCCAGGAGCGGAGCCGGTCGGCGGCCCCGTAGACATCCGTCGTGCCGGACATCAGATCGCGGGCGAGGTCGACGATGGCGCCGTAGGGCGGGTCGATTCCGACGCCGCTGACGAACATGTACGCCACCGCCGTGGCGCACGCGAAGCGGGCGTTGGCCGACGGCAGGGGGCGGAGCAGGGCGAGGGTGTGCAGCAGGGCGGCGGCCCGCCAGGCCGCGTCCGAGTCCACACCGAGGCGGGGCGGGTCGACGCGGTGCCGGGCGACGGCCGCGACCAGCGCCGAGAAGTCGTTGATGGTGGGCTGGTCCGGAAGGACCTCCTCGTGCCTCTGGAGCAGCCAGGGCACGTCGATGTGCAGAACGGATGCCATCGGTCAGGCGGCCCGTCCCGCACCCCTGGCCCGCGGTTCGTCGTCCGGGAAGGCGTCGGCGAACTCGTCGGCGTGCGAGTCGAAGAACCGGCGGAAGGCCTCCGCGCCCTCCTGGAGCGCCCGGTGGCGGGCGATGTCGGCCGCGGCCGCCTCCCGCACCAGCGCCTTCATCGATGTACCGCGCTCCTTGGCGATCTGCCGCAGGTCCTCGAGTTCACGGTCACTGAACTCCACATTCAGAGCAGGCATGCCATCACGGTACCGCTCGGGTACTCGATCGTAAATACCACCAGTTCAGAGCGGGTATGAGGCGGTACCGAAAGGGGTGCGCCGGAGGTGTCGCCCCCCGTGGAACGGGACGACAGCTCCGGCGCCGGCGCGGGTACCGCGGTCCGCTACCCCTGATCGGCCACGAAGGAGGCCATGCGGGTCAGGGCGGCGTTCCAGTTGATGGTGTGCTCGTTGGTCGACCAGGACTGGATGTCGTCGATGAAGCAGAACTGACCGACGCAGCCCTGGAGCATCGACTGGGCGTAGGGGTCCTGGATGCTCGAGTTGGGTCCGCCGGAGAGGGTCCCGGCGGGCGGGTTCGGCAGCGCCGGGTCGAGCTGGCGGGCATACCAGCGGCTGTGCTGGTTCTGCGCGCTGACCTCGCCGTACCCGGTGACGTAGGAGATGTTCAGGGCGTTGCGGCCGAGGATGTAGTCCATGCTCTGCAGCGCGCCGTCCCGGTACTTGGCGGCACCGGTGAGGTCGTGAGCCGTGGCGAGGACGACCGCGTTGTTGAGGACCTGATGGCTGGAGCCCCAGTCGTAGACGTGGCCGGTCGGCGCGTACGGCATGCCGTACGGGTGGGCCTTCAGCGTGGCCAGGTAGCGGTCGGCGCCCTTGACGACGGAGCTGCGGACCTCGTCCCGGCCGGGCAGCTTGTTCGGCACCGTCGCGAGGTCGAGCCGGCCGGCCGCCGCGGTGCGCGACCAGTCGAAGCCGAGGGGGCCGAAGATGTCGGCGGTGTGCACCGGGGAGTTCAGGACGTACTCCTTGAACTGCCGCTCTCCCGTGGTGAGATACAGCTCGGCCGCCGCCCAGTAGAACTCGTCGCTCACTTCGTCGTCCGGGTAGGCGCCGCCGCCGATGCCGTCGTCCGGGCTGGCGTACTCCTCGGGGTGGGCGAGCGCGGCCGTCCAGGCGGTGCGCGCGGCGGCCAGGGCCTCGGCTGCGAACTCCCTGTCGTAGGGCCGGTACAGGCGGGCCGCCTGGGCGGCCGTGGCCGCGAGATTCAGGGTGGCGGCGGTGCTCGGCGGGTGCAGTTCGCGCTTCTGCGGGTCGTCGCCGGGCAGCAGCGGCAGCCCGGTCCACTGCTCGTCGTGGATCTTGTGGTGGGCCATGCCGGCCAGCGGCTCGCCGTCGGGCACCTGCATCTTGAGCAGGAACTCCAGTTCCCAGCGGGCCTCGTCGAGGATGTCGGGCACCCCGTTGCCGCTCTCCGGGATGTCCAGGGTGCCGTCGCCGAGCTTGTCCGCCCGGCCGGTGCGGGCGTGCCGGGCGCGTTCGTAGGTGCTGAGCACCTCCCAGGTGCTGATGCCGCCGTTGACGACGTACTTGCCGTGGTCGCCGGCGTCGTACCAGCCACCGGTGACGTCGAGGGAGTAGTCGCAGACGCCCGGCTGACAGGGCACGTCGCCGTCGCCCTGGTTGGGGGCGGTGTCCAGGTGGCCGGCCGGGCGGGCGTAGCCGGGGCGCAGGTCGTCGCGGATCTCGATGCCGCTGCGCTGGGTGTAGTAGTACTTCGCCGAGTCCAGCCGCAGCCGCTCGTAGGCTCCGGCGTCGATGTCGAACGGCCGGCTGGTCTCGCCGTCCACCGCGAGGGTGTAGCCGGCGCCCCGCGCGCGGTGGGCGCCGAAGTCGATGGAGTGGACGTTCTGCCCGGAGGACCCGTCCACGCCCCGCGGCAGGGTCGTGCCCTGTCGGACGACCCTGCCTCCGGCGTCCTTCAGCTGCCAGGGCAGCCGCCCGGTCGCCTCGGTGACCAGGGTGGCGTTCTTCGGGCCCGCGGGGAGGTAGCCGACCTGGTTGACACGGACCCGGGGCCCGGTGTCGGGTTCGTACGGCTCGGGCTGCACGCCGCCCAGCAGGGAGACGTCGTCCAGGCAGAAGCGCCAGGGGTCGGGGCTGCCGCCGAGCTGGAGAGCGACCTGGCCCTGAGCGGTGTCCACGGGCGCGGTGAAGGTGTAGGAGTACGTGTCGCCGGAGACGCTGAGCTGCGGGGACACCTCGTAGTAGGTGTCGTACGGGGCCACCGACAGGCCGACGACCGCCCGGACCACGTGGCCCGCGGGCGTGCCGTTCGCGGCGAAGGAGAAGCGGTACGACTCCCCCTTCACGAGGGTGATGTCGTTCTGGCCGACGGCGGCGTCCCACCGGTTGGCGGTGCCGCCGGGGACGTCGGCGCACAGGCGGCCGTCGGACAGGCTCGTGGTGACACCGGCGGAGGCCCACCAGGGTTCGGTGGTGGTGTCGAAGGTGCCGTTGCGGACCTGCTCGGCCTCGTCCGCCCCGGCCGGGGCGGCGGGCAGCGCGGTGAGCGCGGTCGCCAGCAGGCCGGTCAGGGACAGCAGAGCGGTTCTGCGTCTGTTCACGTCTGGCTCCTCGGGTGGGAGGACACGGCGGCGACTAAGGATGGGAGCGCTCCCATCCGTACGGGGCCATCGTTGTGGCAGGTGTGACACTCCGTCAACGGGCGGGACGGGACTGGTGACGAACACCGGTGGGCGACGCGCGAATACCGGCCACGCGCCGGACCGGCGCCGGACGGAACCTGGGCGGGTCCCGGACGGTGGGCGTCTCGGGGGTCACTCCGGCCCCTCTCCTCCCGCCCTTCCTCTCCCGCCCGCGGGAGCCCTGCCAGGACGGGGTTCCGGTCCGCGCCCGCCTCCGACGCACTAGGGTGGAACTCTGGCGATCGACCGGTTCACGGTGAGTGTGCGCGATGGAGTGGCGACGATGAGGGCGGACGACTCGTTCGACGATCCGGTGACGGCTCGGGCCGTCATCGCCGCCGACGGCACCCTCACACGGTGGAACGAGGGCGCCCGGCAGCTCCTGGGCCACCGGGCCGAGGACGTGGTCGGCCACCCGGCGGCCGGTCTGCTCGCCGACGGTGCGCAACCGCCCCGGCCGCCGGCCGACCCGCGCTGGAGCGGCACGCTCGCGCTGCGGCACCGGGACGGTGGCACCGTCACCGTGTGGGTGCTCGCCCACCGCGGCCGGCCCGAGGAGGGTGACACCGACGACTGGCTGGCCGTCACCCCGCTGCCCTCCGGGCGCACCGATCCCACCGGAGATCCGGTGCTCTGGGCTGCGATGGTCCAGTCCCCGTGCGCCACCGTCGTCTTCGACACGAAGCTGCGCCTGCACGGCGCCAACGACGCGATGGCCGATCTCCTCGGGCTGCCGGCCGCCCATCTGCGCGGTCTGACGCCCGGCGACATCGGTGGCCGGCCCCGGCACGCGGAGCTGGAGCGCCACATGGCCCAGGTGCTGCGTACGGGCCGGGGCCACGATGTGCAGACGCGCGTGCGGGCGTTCGGCAAGAGCCACGACGAGGCCTGGCTGGCCCGGATCGCGCCTCTCACCGACGACGCCGGCCGGGTCGTCGGCGTCTGCGTGACGGCCCACGACTTCACCGAGCAGAACAGGGCACGGGCCCGGCTGCAGCTGGTCAACGAGGCCAGCATGCACATCGGCGCCACCCTCGACGTCACCCGGACGGCGCAGGAGCTGACGGAGGTCTGTGTCCCCGCGCTCGCCGACTTCGTCAGCGTCGACCTCCTCGAGCACGACCAGGGGGCCGACCCCGCCGGCCCGCTCGCCCTGCCGGTCTCGCTGCGCCGGGTCGCCCACCGGTCCCGCACGGCGGGCAGTCCCGAGTCGGTCGCCGACGTGGGTGAGGTGGTCGTCTACCCGGCCGCCGCGCCTCAGGCCGACTCCCTGATCGCCGGGCACAGCGTCGTCGCCTCGGTGCCCTCCGGTGACCTCGATCCGTGGCTCGCGGTCGACGACGCCCACGCCCGGCAGGTCCGGGAGTTCGGCGTCCACTCGATGCTGTCCGTCCCGCTCCAGGCCCGCGGTGTCACCCTCGGCGTCGCGGCGTTCACCCGGTTCCGGCACCCCGAGCACTTCACCCACGACGACGTACTGCTGGCCGAGGAGATCACCGCGCGTGCGGCCGTCTGCATCGACAACGCCCGCCGCTACTCCCGCGAACGCGAGACCACCCTCACGCTCCAGCGCAGCCTGCTCCCCCGCGGCCTGCCCCGGACTGCGGCGGTGGACGCCGCCTCCCGGTATCTGCCGGCCGCGCGCACCGGTGTGGGCGGCGACTGGTTCGACGTGATCCCGTTGTCCGGGATGCGGGTGGCCATGGTGGTGGGGGACGTCGTCGGCCACGGCATCCAGGCATCGGCGACGATGGGCCGGCTGCGTACCGCCGTCCGCACCCTCGCCGACATCGATCTGGCTCCGGAGGAGCTGCTCACCCACCTCGACGACCTGGTCCTGCACCTCTCGCACGAGTCGGGCGGCGAGGCCGGCCCCGGCGAGGTCGGCGCGACCTGTCTGTACGCGGTGTACGACCCGGTGTCACGGCGCTGCACTCTGTCGAGGGCGGGGCATCCGCCGCCGGTCCTGGTCCCGCCGGACGGGCCGGTGCGCATGCTGGACATGCCCTCCGGGCCGCCGCTGGGCCTGGGCGGACTGCCCTTCGAGTCCGTGGAGGTGGAGCTGCCTGAGGGCAGTGTGCTGGCGTTCTACACGGACGGTCTGGTCGACGGCCGGGGAGACGACGGCGACGCGGACGCGGGCTCGCGCATGTTCTGCGACGCCCTGTCCCACGCGGCCCCCGGGTCGCTCGACGAGGCCTGCGACCGTGTCCTGCACGCCATGCTCCAGCCGCGTCCCGCCACGGACGACGTGGCGCTGCTGCTGACCCGTACCCGCGGTCTGCCGTCCTCCCAGGTCGCCACCTGGGACATACCGGCCGACCCGTCACTCGTCGCGCCGGTGCGCAAGCAGGTCCTCGACCAGCTGGGCGTGTGGGCGCTGACCGAGGCGTCGTTCACCGTCGAACTGGTGGTGAGCGAGCTGGTCACCAACGCGATCCGCTACGGGGCGCCGCCGATCCGGCTCCGGCTGATCAGCGACGCGTCGACGCTGATCTGCGAGGTGTCCGACACCAGCCACACCGCCCCGCATCTGCGGCGCGCCAAGAGCTGGGACGAGGGCGGCCGGGGGCTGCTCCTGGTCGCCCAGCTCACCCAGCGGTGGGGCAGCAGGCACACCGCCGAGGGCAAGACCATCTGGGCCGAGATGGGGCTGACGGAGGAGCTGTGAGCGCCCGCCCGGCCCGATCTTCCCCCAGGGCCTGCCCGGCGGATCATGCCGAAGACGTGGGGTCCGGCACGCTCGTCCGCGGCGTTGTCGTCGGTTACCGACTCCCCCGGGCCCCCGGCTCCGCTCGAGCAGGGAGGGACCCCCATCGCGTCGGCGCCCTCCCCCGCCTTGATCCGCCGGACAGGCCCTAGCCCTGGTCCCCGACGAGGCCCCAGGTGACGACCTTCATCTGGAGATCGGGGTCCGGGGTGTCGATCGCCCAGCGCTGGGCGTCCGTGTCGTCACGGGCCTTGAGGACCAGGGCGCCCGAGCCGTCGGTCGCCGCGGGTGCGAGGCCCAGGTCCTGGCCGGAGCGGGGCACCAGGGTGCCCTGGACGGTGAAGTCGTAGCGTGCGCTGTCGGCGTCCTTCCGCACCTCTCCCGTGCACTGGGCCAGGCGCACCGAGTAGCCGAGGCGGGAGTCCAGGCACAGGTCCGGTTCCGCGGCGTTGCGCAGCAGGCCGTCGGTCTCGTACGTCCACTGCTGGACGCTGCCCGCCGAGCAGGCGGTGAGTTCGGTCTCGGCGCCCGCGACGGCCCGGCCCCCGACGACACCGACGCACAGGCCGGAGGCGGTGTTGTGCAGCCGGCCGCGCAGGGCGCCCTGAGCGGCTTCTCCGGAGCGGAACCAGGACGGGTCCTCGGGCGGGCTGCCCACGGCGGCGCCGGGGGATTCGGAGGGACGGTCCTCGCCCCGTGCGGCGGCGTCGTCGGAACCGCCCGTGGTCCACAGCACCAGCGGGAGGACGACCAGTCCGCTGACGGTGAGGATGCCCGCGGCGAGGTTGCGCCGGCGCGCGGCCCGGCGGGCGGCCTTCCGGGCGACACGGGAACCGGCGCGGAGCACGGCACCGCGAGGACCGGTGCGGGAGGCCGTGCGCCGCCGGGAGCGGGCACCGGACCGGGGGGCGGTCCGCGTGGAGGTGGTCGGGGCGGCGGTGGTCGGGGCGGTGCTCGGTATCGGGGGCGCGGCTGGAGCGGCGGGCTCCGTGCGGGGTGCCTCGGTGGGGTGAGTCGGGATCGGTCTCCCCTCCTCCGTGAACGACTCGCCCGCCACCGCCGGGGGCACGTCCGCGGGCGCGGCGTACGGATCGCCCGTCGTGCCGGGAAGCCCGTCGGCGAGACCGGTGAAGGCCGCGCCGATGACGCCCTCGGGCGACGGCCGCTCCTCGGCGGCCGACTCGTCGGTGGCCGACTCGTCGGTGGCCGACTCGTCGGTGGCCTCGGCCGCTCGTGCCCTGCTCTGCGCGTACTCCCGTGCGCTCCAGCCCAGGACCGCCTCGGCCAGGGCCGTACCGAGTCCGGTGGTGAAGCAGGCGAGTTGGTCCGCCGCGTGCCGGCAGTGAGCGCATTTCTCCAGATGGGTGCGCAGGTCCGGGTCGATGTCGGTGCCCGCACGCCGGTAGGTCACCTCCAGCAGGCGCAGATAGCGCCTGCACTCCTGATCGGAGGCGAGTTCCCCGTGGAGTTGGAGAACTTCGTCACGCAACCGCTCCTGCGCGCGGCGCAGTTCGATGCGCGCGCCCTCCTCGTCCAGGGCGAGCAGCCCGGCGGGGACGCGGAGCGGTTCGGATTCGACCTCGGTGTGCCACACCAGGCAGCGCGCGGACTGCGGCAGGCGCTGGAACGCCCTCGACAACAGGCGCCGTTCGGGCGGTGGCAGAAGCCGTGCCGCCGGCCGCCGGCCGTCGCCGGAGGAGGCGGCGGTGAGACCGGGGTGGAGCATGTCGCGCCGGTGGTCCGCGGCCCACTCGGCGGCGATCCGGCGCACGGTGACGAGGAGTTGGGGACGCCATGCGGAACCCGGGCCGTTGTGCCGCAGGGCCTCGCCGAAGAGTCGGGTGAACGCGGCGGTGGTGAGCATACCGGCGGAGCGCGGGCCGTCGGTACACAGCCGGGCATAACCGAAGACCGATTCCCAGTGCCGGTCGAGGAGTTCACCGACGGGGTGCGGGGTCGGGGCGGCCCCCGTCCACTTCCGCAACTCGTCTCCCAGCTGTTCGTCCGTCACGTCGAACGCATGGGCCGGGGCCTGGGAATTCGACAGGCCGGTGTCCTTCACGGATGCAATCCTCTCGGGGACGCGCGAAATAAAGTTCGTACCAGCGGCCGCGGGGCCTCGCCGAGGATACGCCGGGAGCCCGTCCGCACTGGATTCGAAATCTCGAACGTCCGCCTGGAACGGCCCTTTTGAAGCCTGGGTGGCACGCTGGAGCGGCGTCGCGCACCCCAGGACAAAAGGTATTGTCCGCGCGACGGCAGGACCCACTTTTGCACAGGCCAACGACCAGGAACAAGCGATTCCGAGGTTTCCCGCATTCCTCGTGCGGCCATCGCGGTTGACAGGATGTCATCGACTTTCCAGCCGCTTAATTCACGCGCCCAATCATCCGATTCGACGGCCGGTGTCCGAAAAGGCGATGCGGAGACGCCGCGCAGCCCTCTCCGTTCCCGTATGCGCGTGTGCGGGTCCCGGCATCCGGGGTCTGCGGGGGTACGCGGAACCACTCGGCGCCGGTCGCGCTCATCGTGGACCTACGAGGTCCAGGGCCCGCTCCCAGTGGGACTCGGGCCATCCCCCGTCCGGCGCCGTTTCCCCGGCGTAGGGCTCGCCGAAGCGGACGCCCATGGCGGTGAGCCGCTCCAGGCTGTCCCGGTAGGCGGGGTGGGCGGCCAGCGCGTCGCCGACGCACGGCAGGACGGCGATCGGCACGCCGAGCCCCGCGGCCTCGCACAGGGTGCCCAGCGCGAGGGTGTCGGCGATTCCGGCCGCCCATTTGTTGACGGTGTTGAAGGTGGCGGGCGCGACCACCACCGCGCCGGGCGCCGGGAAGGGGCGCGGTTCGCCGGGGGTGCGCCAGGCGGACCTGATCGGCCTGCCGGTCTGCGCGCGGACCGCGACGGCGTCGAAGAACCCGTTCATGGCGAAGGGTGTCGCGATGACGCCGACCTCCCAGCCCCGCTCCTGCGCGGCGGTGATCAGCCTGCTGACGTCCGCGGCGACACCGGCGGCACAGACGACGACGTGGAGGAAGGGCTTACCGGCCTGTTCGGTCACCCGGAAAGCCTATGACCCGGCCGGCGGCCGCGGTACGAAGGCGCGGTGCACGGAGAGGCTGTCCTCGTAGACGTGGTGACGGACGACCAGACCGTCCCGCACGGTGAGCAGCAGGGCGAAGCGGGCACGGTAGGGGCGCCCCGTGGACCTCGCCGTCTGCCGGATCTCGCCGAACACCACCGCGTCGTCGCCGTCGACCAGGATGCGCTCGATCTCGGTGGCGGCCGCGCCGGGCACGTGGTGGGCGGCCAGTTCCCGGTAGTGGGCGGCGGCGTCGGCGCGGGTGGCCCGGTGACGGATCCAGGGGGTCGCGGCGTTGCCGTGCTCGTCCTGCGGCCAGTCCAGCCGCCACTCGCAGGGTTCCGCGTACAGCTCGGCGATGCGGTCCGGGTTTCCGTGGCCGATCCGGCGCAGCAGTTCCTCCACGGTGGCGCGGGTGCCGGTGGGCGGGGTGGCAGGAATCAAACCGGCGGGGGCCGGCGTGGTCTCGGTCATGGCAGGGGTCTCCTGGGTCCGGGGGCGGCCGGGGCCAGGGGCTCCGGTCCGGGGACGGTCATGACTGTGCCGTGGACACGCCGATGACGCCATGACGTCGGAGGTCATGTGCGATCCGGCCGACACTGGTACGGAACGAGTTGGTCCGCATGGCCCGACGGTCGCCCCGGAGACCGGTGCGGCCACGGGCCGCGACGACGACGGGACGGATGACATGCCTCTTCATGGCGAGTACGAGCCCAGCCCTACGCAGTGGGTGCGCGACCAGGTGGAGCTCTACGAGAGCTCCGGCGGCACCGAGGGAACGACCCTGCAGGGCAGGCCGGTGGTCCTGCTGACCACGCGGGGGGCCAGGAGCGGCAAACTGCGCAAGACCCCGGTGATGCGCGTCGAGCACGAGGGGCGCTACGCGGTGGTGGCCTCGCTGGGCGGAGCACCCCGGCACCCGGTCTGGTACCACAACCTCAAGGCCGATCCGCAGGTGGAACTGCGCGACGAGCAGGTCCTGCGGGACATGACGGCCCGTGAGGTGACCGGGGAGGAGAAGGCGCAGTGGTGGGAGCGGGCCGTCGCGGCCTTCCCCCCGTACGCCGAGTACCAGGAGAAGACGGACCGGGCGATCCCGGTCTTCGTGCTGGAGGCGCGCGACTAGGGTCTTTCGTCCTGGGAGGCCGCGGGCAGCGGCCCGGTCCGCGATTTCCCCGGTTCGGTGTGCATGACGCCCCGTCCGGCGGGCACCCGCGGGTCGGGCCCCGTCGCGTTCCCCCGTCGCGGCGGGGTTCACCCCTGCCGTCCACACCGTGGAGGATGCCCCGGTCGGGCCCGGTCGGGCCGTGCCGAGGGCGGAAAACGGGGAACGTGGGTCACGGGGACTTTCCGAACGCCGATACCGACTGGGAGATCCACGTGGCGAAGATGAAGACGAAGAGCAAGAAGAAGCTGCCCCTGGCCTACAAGCCCATCGGGTTCGTGCTGGGCTGGACGAGTGGCACCGTGGCGGGGATGGCGTTCCAGAAGACGTGGAAGCTGATCCGGCACGAGGACGACGCGCCCGACGCACTGGACCGGGACCGCCGCTGGGGCGAGATTCTGCTGGCCTCCGCGATTCAGGGCGCCATCTTCGCGGTGGTGCGCAGTGCGGTCAACCGCGCGGGCGCCAAGGCCATCGAACGCTCGACGGGCTCCTGGCCCGCCGGCGACAAGGGAAGTGTCTGACCCCGGCCCGGCCCGCCGGACGGAGGCCTCCCGGCGCCCCGGGGGCGCCGGGAG